>JBEEMU010000098.1:0-2544 GCA_041192485.1 Bacteroidota bacterium
TTTCTCGGGTTTAGAAGCTGTGTTGCGCAATCAGAACCGACAAAATCCGAATAGTAAGCTCTTTGAATTTGGGAAAGTATATGGCGTGACGGTTGATGCGACTGATACCGCAAAAGATGCATCAACAACGGACAACACGTCGATTAATTTTACAAAAAAGAAATACACCGAACGCATGATGCTTAGTTTGACGATGACGGGGCAACAAACAACTGAAAACTGGCATAATACGCAAAAAACACCTGTGAATTATTACACGATGAAGGCAAGTGTAGAAGCTATTTTACACCGTTTGGGCATCGATGGCAATAATCAATTTACTGCTATTAATGGCGATGCGCGATTTGCTTACGGCATGAAAATACATAAAGGACAACAAAATATTGTGCAGTTTGGACTATTGCAAGCCAAAATTTGTAAGAAAATGGACATCAAACAAGCTGTTTTTTACGCTGAATTCGATTGGGAAACGGTTGTGAAACTAACTAAAAAAGCAAAAACGACTTTCGCCGAGCTACCAAAATTTCCATCGGTGCGCCGCGACTTAGCTTTAATTATCGATAAAGCAGTTTCTTACCAGTCTATCGAACTTACAGTCCGCAAAGAAGCAAAAAAACTGTTGCAATCCCTCAATTTATTTGATGTGTATGAGCAGGAAACGCAGGTCGGCGCGGGCAAAAAGTCATATAGTATTAGTATGGTTTTTCAAGATACTGAAAAAACGCTTATAGACAAAGATATTGATGCTACAATGCAAAAAGTAATTGGAGCTTTAGAAAAAAATGGCGCAATGATTAAAGGAGGAGCGAGAAACATCTAAATTTATTGTAAATAATATTATTTCTAACATCATAAGTATAGATAAATATTCATAAGGGACACCCGAACAAAAGGTGTGGGTACCCTTAGTATTTATTAAGCAATAAATAACATACTCAAATTTTAGGCAATAAGATACCTGCTTTTAGAAGATAATCCGTACCTTTGCAAAAAAATGAACGCTACAAGCTATTCTATGACCACAAAAAACAAAATGCAAACCATATTTGCCCTATTTTGCTGTCTTTTTTTTTATCATGCTGCTGCTTTCGCGCAAAAAACGCCGTCAGAGCGAGCATCGCCAGAGCGAATGTCGCCGCAAAAAACGTCGCCGCAACGATGGGTAATGAATACACCGCATTATGCTAAAAGCAATCAAAGCCATGTCATCATCGACCGCATTGAACTCACATCTAACCAAACGATAGTTCGCTTAGGTGGAAACCATAGACCTCATCGAATATGACGGCACCAATGATTGCGAATACGATTTTTACCAAGTGGACGTTCGCAACAAAAAATCAACGGTAAAAACGCCTAAAAAAACAGATGCAAATGGCGCAAACAACCTCATTATGCAAGCCGAAAATCTCGGAACTCGCGGCAATAATACCGCCGCCATAAAAATAGACGACGGCGTGTCGCCCCCGCAAACGGTTGTGCTAAACTCGGACATGGGCAAAAGCGAGGTTTTGAGGATTCTGGCAGATTGAATAAAGAGGCATAGGCATATAAGTTTTTAGCACCTACATCTTATGTGTTTCTTAGGCGGTTCAAAATCAACTAAAAAAAGTAAAAAGCAGCGTTTCTACCAAAAAAATTAGTATGAGAAAAATTCCTTCCTTAATCAAAAATTGCATCAAAAATTGCATCAAAAATTAAAAACATGTCGAAGCAACAGAAAAAAAATCAAACGATGCCGCCGCCTACGGCGCAAAACGTAGCTGTTTCAGACGTTGAAGCACTTAAAATGGAGGTAGAAAAACCTGCTATATTCGGTCGGAAGATGGGCGTGATGATTTACTCCGCGCTGCTTTTTATGCTTTTTACGATACTCTACTTTTTTATACGCGATACAAAAGTACATTTAGGAGGCGATAATGCCGAATATTATATTTTGGCGAAGTCGCTAGCGCAAGGTAACGGCTACTCGTATATTGCCAACATGAATCCGGTTGCGCAAAACCACTTTCCGCCTGGCTATCCGTTTATCATGAGCCTTTTGATGCGTATTTTTGGCGACGAGCAGGCTACTTTGACGGCGTTCAATGGCTTGTTTCTATTGGGTTCGCTGTTTTTACTCTTCTATTTATTCCGCCGTTTTACCGATAATGCACACTTGGCATTTGCGGTTTGCGTCGCTTGTTTGTTCAACTATCATATCATGGAATTTTCCACGATAATGATGTCTGAAGTGCCGTTTTTATTCTTTTCCGCGCTCACCTTAGTAGTCTTTTTACAAATAGACTTGGAGAAATGGTTTTTCAAACAGCCCTATTTCTATGCGTTTATCGCGCTTTTAGCCGCTTCGTTTTATATACGAACGGCGGGCTTGTCGTTGGTGGCGGGTATTTGTTTATTCTTACTTCTACAAAAAAATTGGAAATATTTGCTCTCCACTGTTTTCGGCTTTGTTTTATTGGTCTTGCCTTGGCAGTTAAGAAGCCGCGCCTTAGGCGGCAATAGCTACGTCAAGCAGCTTTTGATGATAAACCCTTACAAACC
>JBEEMU010000099.1:0-2699 GCA_041192485.1 Bacteroidota bacterium
CCAGCAGCATAATTCAAATGTGACAAACCATGAATATCACTTTCCCTATAAATAGGTTTTATTTCAATACCTTCGGCATTTTTGAACATATTTTATAAAAATTAATTATAAATAACATAGTCATTATATTTGGCTTCATCAATATTCGACCAAATTGTTTTGCCTATTTCTGCGTGTTTAACTACTTCGGCATACAAAACATTGCCTGCTTCACGGCGGTCTTCTGTAGCAATATCACGGTCGCTCATCGTAGTTACTTGTGTTAATAAAGTATCTTGATAATCGTCTGCTACCGAGCGTACATCATCTAAATAGGCAATATCAATACCGACATTAGCAAACATAACTTGATATTGATGGCCGCAGCGAACAGCACGCAAAGCAGCTTGTACCAAATCATTATCACTAATAGAGCTTAACCCAGCAAAACCGAATTTATTATAACGCCCAGAGCCTTCCTCAAAGATTAATTTTACACGCTCACGCATATTACGCAGCTTATTTAGCAGCATATTGCGCAAAATTGTTTTATCAGATGTTGCCCCTTCTTGGTCGCCAAGCAGCTCAAGGTCGGTAGGCATATTTGAGAAGTTATCAATTCGTAGTTTATAGCTAGAAACTGTTATAGGTGTATAACCATACGATTGAAAAAACAGCAAATCACGCTGCAAAAAGGCTAAAATACGGCGTGATAATTGAATCATATCACTATCCGAAATGGAATAATTCCGCGTTACTTCATTTTTCATGCTTGTAAGTTTAATTTTTTAAATTAGTTTTTAATTTTTAATAATAATAGTAGCAAAGGTACAGCTTTTTTTAAAACTACCAAGCTTTTTCAAAATAAAATTATTCTTTTTTAAAAAAAAATTATTTTTCGTCGAAATAAAGCTATTCTTCGTCAAAATAAAGTCATTCTTCGTCGAAATAAAGTCATGATTTGCAGGTTTAAAATTAGAGTTAGTTGACGTAAAATCAAAGTTAGTCAAGATGCACGACTAAAAACTGCTTAAACTTACTAATAAAATTTGGCAACTGAGTTAATTTTCAATATATTCAATAGTTTTAGTTTTTTGATAAATTTTATAAAAACCTCATCAAATTAATATAAAAATAAAAAAGATGTTGAACGAATGTCGTTCAACATCTTTTTTATTTTTACTAAGAATAATTTTATTTTTCGAAAATATAAATTTAACTACTTCAATGCTCTACCAGTTCATACGGGCAAACATTCCAGTAGTAGGTTCGTAGCGCAAAATATGCACAAAACCATTTTCATATTGACGAACATCGGTGCTAAAGTTCGCAGGTTTTTGAACAGAGCGATGAAGTTCGTTGAAACTAAACTGGGTAGTCATGTATTTTTTACTAAGAGTCGTAGTAGGCAATTCATCTTTAAAGTAAATGCCGTGTTCGTCTAAGCAGCGTCC
Source organism: Bacteroidota bacterium (assembly GCA_041192485.1). Classification (GTDB taxonomy): domain Bacteria; phylum Bacteroidota; class Bacteroidia; order Chitinophagales; family Saprospiraceae; genus JBEEMU01. Next base: position 1,434 of record JBEEMU010000099.1, read on the forward strand.
GAAATAGAGCATAATATCATAGCCACGATAGGCGTAACCGCCCGGCATAATACCGTAGGTATCCCAGTAGCGTCTTTTGAAATCTTTTGTCACTACGTCGGCAACATCAATATAAAAATCGCGCGGAATATAGACCGATTTATTGCCGATATAGCTTCCGATACCGTCCATATCAAACCATGAGGGCATACCAATGACGATGGCATTATCGCCAATTTGACTTAGTTGTGACTGAATAAACTCTTTGCGCCCCGACGGAACAAAAATAATAGCTTGACCGATTCCGCTGAGTTTGCTTTTCCAAGTGGCAGATTGTTCGGCAGTTAGGACAGTAATATCAGCGGTTTCGTCTTGTTGCACCCGTTTAAAAGCGTTTTTAATTTTCTCCACATTCTGCCCTTCATTATCGGTAGAGCCTTTCACAACGGCAAATTGCGCTTTAGGAAATTTATCTTTAAAATAAGTGAGCATATATTCAAATTGCGATTCAACGGTCGGGCTTACCTGCACATAATTTGGCACGGGATAAACCTGCACTACTGAATTAGGATTAAACGGCGAGATAAAAGCGATTTGGTTTTTATCGGCAAAATCGGCCACTTTCTTCACCTCTTCATTCTGCAAAGGGCCAATAATAAGGTCGGCATTTCGCATAATATCACTCGTGAGCAGGTCGTCATTCGTGTGAATTTTAGTATCTAACACATTGACATTCAGCTTTAAGCCTTCGGCTTTCAAATCGTAAAGAGCGATAAGCGCACCCGCATAAAACTCGACCGACATGGCTTGAATATTAGGTGAAGCCTTGACGTTTTTAAAGTTAGCTGCATCAAAAGGCATCGCAATCACGACATTGTATTTCTCATGTTTGACGATATTATGCGGCTTGTAATTATTGTGTTTCGACTCTAATTTGCCGCTATTACTCGATGTGTTTACCACGACAGGCGTACTTGTTTCTTCGCGTTTAGGTGGCGTTCCCGTATTTTTCCACTTCACGGTATCTACTTTTATAACCACTTTTGCAGGTTCATAAGTAGTTGTGACAGGGGTACGCGCAGGGGCTTTTGGGGTATTATCCGCTGCTTTTTTACCACCCGTACAAGCGGTAAAGAAAAGGGGTGTAAAGGCATAAAAAAAGAGAAAATTGTTTTTTTTCATAAAAAAAAGATAAAACTTGAAATATATAATGGTTAAAATGAAATATATAATGATTAAAATGATAAACAATTTGTTTTAAAAATAAAAGCCGTTCAATTGCACAAC
>JBEEMU010000100.1:0-4606 GCA_041192485.1 Bacteroidota bacterium
TGCCCTAAATTTCAGGCCGAACCCTTGCGACACCACGAATGCGTTTATTTTGCCCGTTGTTGCGCCTACAACCGTAACGCCTGCAACGACTACTTGCATGAATTATAGTATTCATAAGGATGTTTGGGTCAAATTCACCGTACCTAATTACCCGTCGGCGGGGGTGCGCTTTAAAATGTACAGCAATAGCGATTCTTTAGGCTACCAACTATATAAATCGCCTTCACAGGATTGCAATGATTTGGTCTTTCAAGACTGTTTTATTGTAAAAGGCGCGATAGATACTGTAACAACGCGGAATAAGCAAAACGGTCGATTTGCTTTTTATAGCAACGAGGTGACTATCGGGCAAACCTATTGGCTCCGCCTTTGGGAAACACAACCGCAAACAACGCCTATCATTTTCAAAACAGGACTCATCGTTTTAAACGATAGGTGCACAAATGCCTTCGACTTACAAGGCACAAGTTGCAATTATGGCGCGTTTGACACCAATGAACCCGATAGCTGGACTCCTTACCATAACGCAGCGGCTACAGTAGCCTGTGTGAACTGTTCTGGGTGTGTAAGTCAGTGGAGTTCAAACGATAATGGCGTTTGGTACACCTTTTCGGTCACTGCCAGTACGCAACAGCCCATAGAAATGACCGTTTCGGATATTGTTTGCTATGACGGTCGTTCTAATTTGCAATTAGGCGTTTATACACATACGGCGAATTGCGACCTTGCGCAAGAGCAGATTATGGCTTGTAATGTGGGCGTAGGGCAGTTAAGCCTCACAAACGTCACCTTGCCTATTGGCGATTATTATTTGTTTTTAGATGGTAACGCGGGGGCGCAATGCCGTTGGAAATTTTCGAGTCCGCAGCTTTTGGGCAACCTAACAACAAACGGCCCGAAATGCCCTGGCGAGCCGATTACGCTGCGAGTGCGCAACCGACTGAATACGGGTTCTACCTACACCTATCAGTTTGGCGGCGGCAACCTGGGAACACTCCCTGCCGATACAGCCAAAACCTATACCGTTGCCAACCCTGTACAGGGTATTTACTATGTTACTATTACCGAAACGAATAGTGCGAGTATTACGCAAACCCTTGTGGCACAGATAAATGTGACGTTTGCGCCCGTTCCCGTTCCTACGAGCTTGTCGCCCGTTACGCTGCGCTGCGGCAATAGTTGCGGCACCATTAATGTCGGAAATGGCTTGGGAACTTACACCAAGTTCAGCTGGAGCAATGGCGATACTACGCAAATTGCCCGAGTTTGTCAGCGCGGGCTTTATACCGTGACCGTCACGAATGGCTATGGCTGCTCGGCGAGCGGCACAACCGTCGTGGATTCGGTGCAAGTGATGTTTTTAAATACGAGTATGCATCAATACGCTAATTGCGAAGGGCATCGGGGCATTATCCGAATAGACGGAGTCGTCGGCGGCGTACAAGCCGGGCTGCGTTACTGGATAGACAATCGCCCTGCACAAGCGCAAACCGATACGCTTTTGCGCAATATCAGCGCAGGCAGGCATATTGTTTGGGCGCGCGACAGCATCGGCTGCACGGCTTCCGACACCTTAATCGTTGCGCAAGCCGACACTATTTTGCCCCCACTGAAAATAGCTGCACACGCCATTACCAGCGATTGCGATGGTAAAAACGGCAAAATTGTCATCGATACGGCACAAGGTGGCGCAGGGCAACCTTATAGTTTTAAATTTAATAACACGCCCGCCGCTCCTTCTAATAGCCTGATTTTCGCTGGCTTAAATACGGGCGACTATGTGGTGAGCGCAATTGATACGCTGTTTTGTAAAGATACGCTGCGTTTAAACGTTCCGCAGCAGTATTATCCCGAACTCTATTATTTAGCCCACGAACCCTTGATTTTTGTGGGCGAAAGCTCCGAATTACGCCCAAACGTCACGCGAGGGCATTTGATACAATGGCTTTGGAATAACCCGACCGACCTTTCCTGCACTCATTGCGAAAAGCCAATTGCAAAACCTGAAATAACCACAACCTACACCGTTACTGCCACCGACGACAACACTTGCAGCGTCACCCGAACGGTTACGGTGCAGGTTCGAAGCCGCTTAGACGTTTACGCGCCGAATATCATCACACCGAATAACGATGGTAAAAACGACGTGTTTACCCTATACGCAGGGCATAGCCTGTCGCATATCGGCTTATTGCAAGTATTCGACCGCTGGGGCGAACTGATTTATGAAAACCGCCACTTTTCGCCAAGCAGCGAACGCGACGGCTGGGACGCGACGTTCAAAGGTAAACCCGTTCCGTCCGATGTATATATATGGCGAGCCGAACTCGACTTCTCCGATGGACAGTCGGGTACGATGCAAGGCGACGTGACAGTGGTGCGGTAGTTTTTTTGCTTAAATTCAAGTATTAACTTGATGATATTCCAAATGGGCTGTAAGCCTTTAAAATAAAGGGGCTTATAGCATTTAAGTTTGCAAAAGGTATATATCGCAACCTCGAACGGGGTTTAATATGAATAGCCGTAGGTGCAACCTACGCGCAAATGTTGTGTTTACAGAACCCCGAAGTGGAAGTGGGTTCAATTTCTATTTTTAAGCTAATTTTACAGGTTGAACCCTTTAGGGTGCTGAAAACACGCTTTTCAACTCCGTAGGTTTGTACCTACGGCTATTCATATTTGACCCTTTTAAGGGGCATTCTATTTGACCTTTTGCAAGCCTATTTCGGCTGAAAACCTTATTTTATAAGGTTTTTCCGATACTTTACTTTCTTCAAGTTAATGATTGAATCAGCGTATCAATTCATTCAAGGCTTGCTATTTCTTCCCGCGAATAGGCGTAGTTCCCGTAGGCGAAGCACTTAGCTCTAATTCCCAGTTTGCACGGAGAGCTTGCGCGGGTATAACTTGCTGTTTTTCGGGCTGCCGATGTTTATAATAATCGCCCGTGTCCCACACACCGTTATTATTATCGTCTTCAATCAGTATCATGCCGTAGTTGGCAGGCAGTTTATTCTTAATGACTTCATTTATTTCGGTTTTATTGGTATAAACGAATGATTGTATGGCCGCACCTGCCGCGTCGGTTAGCAGCACAAGGTATTGCTTTTTAGCATCTAAACTATTGATTTTCAAATGAATAGTTCCCAATTCTTTTGCACCAACCGCTTTTATTTTGGTATAAATAATAGAATCGTTTTTTAAACTATAGGTATCTTCTATCGCCGCAGGCAATAAGGTAAGCGTGTATTTCGCACCCGCCGACCACGCCGCCGTCAATTCAACGACCCCCGTTTTTTGAGCAGATAAAATAGCCGTCGTTTTAATGCGTTTTTGCAACGAATCGCGTAAGAATATCCGTGCGGTATCGGCTTTCAAAAGCGGTCGCCCAAAATTTATACGAAAAGTATCATTCGGCACTAACCATTGCAAATCAGTTAGTTGAAGCGCATTCTCCCCTGTTTTTTTGAGCGCGGTACTGTTCGCTGCTTTTTCCGCGCTGTTTTTTCCGCGTTTCCCCGACGGGTTTGCCCCCGCTTTCATAGGCACCAATTTCTCGTCAGTTTTGAGGCTTGTTTGCGGCAAGGCTGTGAAACGGATGGTGTCGGGCGCGGCTTTATCGGGCGCGGTTATCAGCAGCGTTTGTTTGCCCTCGCGAGTATGCCAAATAGTAAGCGTATCGCCTTGAATAATGGTTGTAATAGGTGCTGTTTTATCGTCTTGCCAAGCTATTTTTACGGCGGCGGGTTTGCGCATAAAAGTCAGGTCTAATTTACCGAATTGCGAAGCCCGTTGCTGTATCACTCGGAAATTTTTTTCTGGTTCAAAAAGCTGCAAAGGAACCGAAATAGCTTTGCTCGACACTTCCACAGGCGCGTTTGCAAAACCAATCATTTCGCTTGCTTGATTAAATTTATAATCATTATTTGCGTCTTTCAGCGCGAAAATACGGTATTGCCCCTGCTTTAGGTTCTGAATATTAAAAATACCTTCGGTGTTAGTAGTAGCAAAATACAAAGGCAGCGATTTTTTCACGATAGAATCGGGCGCGTTTTCGGCATAAAGCATGATGCTCACATCAGGTTCTGCTTTCCCCGTTAGGGCGTTCACCAAACTTCCTTGCGCCGAAAGCGAATCTACAACTGCGCCTGTGCTAAATACCATGCGCAAATCTTTTTTGGTATTTCGCTCGGTAATATCGCGCACCGATTCGCCAAAATTGATGGCATAAGTCGTGTTTTCGCTTAACGTGTCGATTATTTTTATTTCCACGCCTTTGCCTTTTATTTTAAATTCGGGGCGGCGTTTTAGCGGCGGCGAAATGGTTATTTTCTGCGGCTGGTCGAGTTCTACCCACTCGTCGAAAGCGATATACAAGACTTTTGCTTTGAAGTGAGTCATGCCAAATCTGGACGAGCGGGTGCTGTCAATTTTGGGCGGCGCACTGTCTTTGTCGCCGCCAACAGGAGCCACCATATTGGCGCAAGCCGAAAAAAGGGAAACTACAAAAAACGACACGACAAAAAACGCGGCTACTGAAAACGACGATAGCGAAAACAAGTCGGTCAAAAGCAAGGAGAATGGAAATATGGATTGTTTTTTCAAT
>JBEEMU010000101.1:0-2884 GCA_041192485.1 Bacteroidota bacterium
CGCTGCTGCAGAGCTAAGTACGGGTTTATTAGCCTTGTATCACACCACAAACTCGAACACCAATATCTCGATGTTGGTGGCGAATATGCAAGCCGAATTTATTAAAAAAGCCGCTTCTCGCACGACTTTTACTTGCGAGGAAGGCGCAGAAATAGAAGCGGCCATTGCCCACGCAATTGCAACTGGCGAAGGGCAAACTGTGACAGTAAAAAGTATTGGAATTCAGCAAAATGGCGAGATAGTTTCTCGATTTAGTTTCACTTGGACCTTTAAAACAAAGCAATAAGCGGCAGTGGCTAAATAAACACGGTTACCATTACCCGAAAGCACCCCGTTTTACAGGGTTTCAAAACCTTGCTCATTTATATACTATTCCCATTCGGGCGATAGATTAAAACATATAAGCAACTATTTTGAACCACATCAGAAGGTTAGTCACATAAGCTTTTTGCGGGTTGAATACTCTGAAAAATAGACTTATGTGACCTTATGTACCCTATGTGATTCAATTTAAAATCGACCTAACTTTTCAACCCATCAACCAAAAGGGAATACTACTACTTAATTTTATTAATCAAAAATGAACCAAATTTTTCATTCGAAATCGTGCAGCACGAACCAGCGTATTTTAAAAGAATGGCAAGCAGGCGATAACTTTTCTTATTGCGACATTAAAACAGAAGGCATTTCTGCCGAACAACTCGACTATTTAGCCGCGTTAGCGGGCAGCTACGAAGCCTTGTTTAGCCGCGTTGCTCGCAAATATCGTTTAATGAACTTGCATGAAACCGCGCTTGACGAAGCGGATTACCGCCGCTTAATGCTCGAAGAATACACTTTTATGAAACGGCCAATTGCTGTTGTAAATAACAAAATATTCATCGGCAATACGCCAAAAACAGTGGAAGCGGCCAATGAAGCCATGAAGTTAGGGTAACGCTCCTAAGTTAAAATAGCAGGGAACGAGTTGCAAGCAGCAAATTTCAAACATCAATTGCATCTATGCTACTAATTAATTGCGTACCTTTGCGCCTTATCCGACACGATTAAATGGATTGACTTACTAAAAGCATCAAACTTAAAAGCATCAAACTTAAAAGTATCAAACTTAAAGCATTATGAAGCAAAAAATTTTATTTTTCATTTTAATCTGCCTTTCGGCAAACACCGCTTTTGCGCAAAAAGAGTACTACCGTATGTCGCGCTGGGACGACGGTGCGAAGCGAACCGAAGTTGTTGGTAGCGGTAACGACTCGCTTTTAACCGGTTACTACCAAAATGGCAACCGCTCGGAAGAGGGTCGCTATATGTATGGCAAGTTTATCGGCGCATGGAATTATTGGTATCCTTCGGGAAGCAAGCAAATGACCATGTATTTCGATAGTTTGAACATTAGCACGATAAAAAATGACAAAGTAAGCAAAGGGATGCTTATTCGGGCGGTAGGTTATTATGAAACGGGCGAAATACAACGCTACGAAAGCTATGCCGAAGGGAAACACGTTGCGACAACGGCGTTCCACAAAAACGGGCATGTGGAATCGCTCACTATTTATGATACGAATGAGAATGCGTATCAGCAAACAACGTGGTATGATAATGGCAATATGAAAGAATTGGCGATGTTTACCAAATCATTTAAAACCGTAAAAGAGGGTAAAAAAGAGGTGACACGCATGGAAATGCTGCCGCTTCCCTATAAGGTATGGCACGAAAACGGGCAGGTTGCCACGAACGGGCAGGTGGACAATGGTAAAAAAGTTGGCACTTGGCGCAATTATGATACCGACGGCAATTTGATAAAAACCGACGAGTTTTAAACCGTTACAAAAAAAGTAGCAGCAAAACCACTTAGGGGTTTTGATGCTACTTTTCTTTTTTTGGTATTTTTGGTGTTTTTCAAATATTAAATAAAAAATTTTAAAAAAAATTTTATTTTCTTGCAACTTTTTTTGCTTAAATTTCGTCCTGCCTTTTTAGTAAACAATATCGGTATAAATTATTTTATATAAATATATGTAAATAATTGTTTACGATATAGTTGGCAGGTTTTTGCGCCACGCAAGCACCTCTTTATTCATCACCGAAAACCACAGCGGCGGCACCAAAGCCATGAGCATACTGGCAGGATAGCCGTGCAAGAGCTGCGGGCTTTCGTCAAAATGGCGCAGTATTTGATATTTACGAGTAGCCTTGTAGTGGTGATCGGAATGGCGAGTGAGTTCGTATAAAAAGATGCGCCCAAGCTCGTGATTAGAGTTCCAAGAATGTAAAGGTAGCACGTTTTCATAGCGGCCATTCGACAGCTTACGACGACTTAACCCGTAGTGTTCGATGTAATTAATGAGTTCTAATAGCAGAAAGCCAATGATGGCTGCCGCAATACTGCAAAGAAGTGGAATTTTGCCAAAAAAGATAAAAATAAGACTTAAATACGCCAATTGAATAAGTTGATACCAAATCATTTCGTTGTAAATACCGACGACCGATTTTTGTTCTCGCACCAGACGGTCGGCTTCCAGTTTCCACGCATCTAAATAACTCTGCGTGACCGACCGATAGAAAAAAGCATACACATTCTCGCCAAAACGAGCTGATGCAGGGTCTTCTTCGGTGCTTACGTTTTTATGATGTCCGCGATTATGCTCGATGAAAAAGTGCATATACAAACTACTAAGCAGCAGCGTTTTTGCCATCAATTGTTCGTACCAAGTGTCGCGATGGCCTAATTCGTGGGCGACATTGATGCCGATAGCTCCGCAGATGATACCTGCGCTCAACGTCATTCCCGCTATTTCGTAAGGGCTGACCGCCGTTGAAGAAATACGCCACAGGTAAAAAGCGAAAATCCCGAAATGCAGCGGCAAATTGAGATAGAGAAAAA
>JBEEMU010000102.1:0-2744 GCA_041192485.1 Bacteroidota bacterium
AAAGTGTTTACCATTAAAAAAGCGGATACACATTATTATATTAGAATCCGAAATGTACAAAAAAAAGGCGAAGTCGCTAACTTTGAAGCCGCAAAAAAACGCTTACGCGCAATTATCTTGCAAGAACGCCAAACACAAGGCTATACCCGCATCGTGGAAGAAGCCTATCAAGCAGAGTTGAAAGCAGGCAGAATTCAGCTGAAATAAAGCCTTGAAGACCACCTCGTGTGTTAGGAAGTTATTTAAAAATATTCAAACCATTTATAAAATTAAAAATGAAAAAACAGTTTTTTTTCCTATTATTTAGCCTATCAATTGCCACAAGCATAATAGCACAACCAACGACTCCGCCGAAACAGGTCGATAAAAGCAGCGACGATAAAAGCTCCGTCGATAAAGGTTCGGTCGATAAAGGTTCTGCAATGACAAAAGGCGTGTTGGATCAAATCATTTGCATTGTGGGCGAAAAAGCCATACTTGCCTCCGACATCGAAGACCAGTTTCAGCAAATGCAACAGCAGCGCAATATGAAATTGCCCGAAGAAGCGCGTTGCGAGATACTCGACCAAAATATTATGACGGAAGTAATGGTGACACAAGCAAAACTCGACAGCATGAAAGTGGGCGAGGACGAGATTGAACAAGAACTTACCGCGCGTATCGAGCAGATTTTGGGCTATATGAACGGCGATACAAAACAGTTCGAGCAGTATTACGGCATGGGGATCCCTGAAGTTAAAGAAAAATTCCGCGAAGACTTAACTAATCAAAAGCTCGGGCAGCAGATGCAGCGTAAAATCATGGAAGGCGTGTCGGTCACGCCGTCCGAGGTCAAAGAGTTTTTTTCGCATATTCCGCAAGACTCGCTGCCGTACTTCAATGCAGAAGTTGAAATTGCGCAAATCGTTTTGAAGCCGAAAGTGACTGATGCCGCTAATAAAAAAGCTTATGAGCAACTGGCGGCTATTCGCCAAGAATTAGTAGGTAAAAATGCTGATTTTGCGACCCTTGCCCAAAAATACTCGGCAGACAGAGGCTCGGCCAAAGCAGGCGGCGATTTAGGTTGGGTAAAACGCGGACAATTTGTACCCGAATTCGAGGCAGCAGCTTACAAATTGAATAGAAATGAGTATTCCTCTATCGTAAAATCGCAGTTTGGCTATCATCTTATTCAGCTCATCGAGCGGCGCGGAAATAGTATTCACACGCGCCACATTTTGATAAAACCCGAATTGACAAAAGCCGATTTTGATGCTGTCAAAGGACGCTTAGACTCTATCCGCGCAGCCATCTTAAAACCCACAAAACGCGATAAAACAACGGGTTATAGAAGCGATAGCTTAACATTTGAGATAGCCGTACAAAAGTTTTCGCAAGACGAATTGAGCAAATCAAACGGCGGAGCCATGACTAATCCGCAAACGGGAAGTGCCTATTTTGAAGTAGGCGATGTGCAGCCAGAGGTTTATTTTGCTATCGACAGCCTAAAAGAAGGCGGCATGACTTCGCCGATAGAAATGCAAGATCAATCGGGCGAAACAAGCTATAAACTGATGCAGCTGCGCTCACGCTCCGAGCCGCATCAAGCCTCCGTAGAAACGGATTACAACAAAATAAAAATAGCCACTTTAGAGCAGAAAAAAGCCATTGCGATGAATTCTTGGATGGTTCAACACGTCGGTAAGGTTTTTATTAAAGTGAACGAACCGTATAATGTTTGCCCGAATTTGAAGAAATGGACGGAAAAGCTGAAATATTGAAGAACGTTTCTCACGAAGTAAGTGCCTGTGGCAAAATAAACGCTATAATAAACAGCCAAAACCGTGGGTTTAGCACGATGTAAAATAGCGTTTATTTATAGACAAGTACTTAAGGAACGTGTAAAAGATAACTTGGGCTGGTTTTGCGAAGGATTTTGGCACGAGTAAAACTAACTGAGTTATCTTTTACCCATTCCTAAGTGTCCCTATAAAAACACCTTTCCGTTCCACCATTCCTTTTCAATGATGGCATCGGCGCGTTCATAAAAGCGGACTGCGGGTTCGTTCCAGTCCAAAACCTGCCATTTTAGCAGCCGTGCGCCCAAGTTGCGGCTTTCCGCCAACAGCGCGTTCCACAAAATCTGCCCGATGCCTTGTCCGCGAGCGGTTTCACGCACCACAAAGTCGTCGAGATACACCATTTTGCCGCGCCAAGTAGAGTAGGCAATATAATAAAGCATCATACCAACAACTTCGCCAGCTTCGTTTTCGGCAATCAAAACCTTGAAAACGCCGTCATTGAAATCGCGAATATAATCAGCTACGGTAGCCGTAACGCTTTCGGGTTCTTTTTCATACACGGCCAGCTCATACACCAAGCTATGCACATCGGGCATATCTGTTGCTAGGCCCCCCCTGATTTTGATTTTTTTATCCATTTTTAGCTATACTTAAAACGATGTTAGAAACTTGGCTGCGTCCTGTTTCGCAAACTATTTGCGACACCATTGAGCATTTATACGATTATCAATTGGGTAAAAATATTGGTATTCACCGTGTCGACATGGGCTTGCCAGCTTTTGATGTGGCGCAAGTTGCCCTCATCGGCTTAGATGCGCCGACCGCCGACGCAGTGCGTTCGCATTTGTATGCCTTAGCCTTTCCTTTCGGGAAATTTAATGTGGTTGATTTAGGGAATGTTAGAAAATACCACTCCGAAACTATCATTCCTATTTTGGCAGAATTGCTAAAAGCGGGAATTGT
>JBEEMU010000103.1:0-4456 GCA_041192485.1 Bacteroidota bacterium
CGAGAATTTTTTTGAAATATCCCAGTCGTGTTGTATGAAAACACCGAATATAGCAGATTCTTCATTCAGATAATTTCGCTTTTGCTTTATTGTATCTAAGGTTTTTTCTAAAAAAAGATTGCTTGTATAGCTCATACCAGCAATAGTATGGTGTTTTTTACTGAGATGATTATGCTTCCAAGTTAGTTCGGTAAACGAATTACATTGCTCTCCCCTAAAATCGTGAAACTCCGCAAGGCTTTCATTTATATTAATTTGCCGCTTAAACACCGAAAAAATGCTCCGCAACTCCAACGAGTTTAAGGTGTCAATTTTATGCGTCAAATCGGTTGAAACAGCAAAACGGTTTGTCTTATTTATTTCGCGGTAAAAATGCGTACTGTCAGGTGTGCGCCCTTCTACTGCCAATACATCGCCGCCTTCGCGTATTTCATCGGAAAAATAAACGGATAAAATAGCTTTTGTTTTTTTACTAAAATCATAAAACAAACGCGAATTAAAATTAAAGCGCACGATTTCGGGCAGTTCGGTAAAACCGTCATTATTGACATCATATTTTCGCTGCAAATTATGCGATGCCATCAAACTGAAGCCAAGTTTTTCATTAAACTGCTGTCTGACAAAGCAATTTGCGTCTATTTGCCCGATTTGTGAAGCGTTCAAATGAACAACCGTTTCATCTTTGCCCATTTCTGGCTTTTTGCTCACCAAGTTGATAACGCCTGCAATTGCCCCCGTGCCGTAAAGCGTTGAGGCAGGGCCTTTCAAAAACTCTATTTGCTGCAAATCGACAGGCGGAATTTGCAGAATAGACAAACTGCCTGCAAAACCGTTATACAACGGGAAACCGTCTTGCAAAATTTGCGTATAACGCCCACCAAGCCCCTGCAAACGGACATTTGCGGTACCCGAAGTTGCCGAAGTTGTTTGCACCTGCACACCCGCAACGTGCGTCAAAGCATGTGTAGCGGTAGCAGGAGCCATCATAATGCCTTCTTCCACTTCGTCTTTTATCGCTTCGATGCGTGTAGGAATAGCTTCTATATCGCGCCCCGAACGGTTCGTGGAAATAATGACTTCTTCCAACGCACCGAGTTCCTCTTTCAACGTAAACGTCAAAATATTATCGCCTGTTCGCGGAAACGTAAGGGTTCGCTCGGTTGGTTGAAAACCCAAAAATGAAACCACAATTGTTTGAACGCCTTTCGGAATATTAGATAACGTTGCCGAGCCTTGCTCGTCGGTAGTTGCGCCTATATTGGGTTTGTTTTTCAATACAACAGTTGCTCCGGGGAGCGGTTCGTGTTCATCGCTCTCTATTTTCAATACTAAATTGTACTGCCCATAACTAAAGGGCAAATAGCCATAAAAAAATAAAATGGTGAAAAATAAACTTATTTTACGCATATAAATTTAAATAAACAATTATAAAAAAGGTTGGTTGGTGTAAAGACGAGAATTATGCCGCAAAGGTAGTCTTTTATTTACAAAATAGTTTACTTTTATATATAAATATTTGAAAATCAGTTAATTGCAACATTGTTGCATTTGAAATAAAAATTTGACGTATATAAAAAAACCCACCAATTCCCGAAAGAATTGATGAGTTGAACTATTCTCTTTTGGTTGATACGTTGAAAAGTTAAGCAGTTTGTAAAGTTGAACAACATAAGTCCACATAAGCCTATTTTTTTATAGTATTCAATCCACAAAATCTTAGGTAAACTTCTTAGGTGTTTCTTAGGTGCCTTATGTGGTTCAAAAACAGTTACTTCTATTTTTTAAAATGCAGAGAAGTTTTTTAAACGCAGAGTTCGCAGAATTACCGCAGAGTTTCGCAGAGCGGAGGGTTAAAAGAGGATGCAAGAGGATGCAAGAGGTGTTTAAACTTCGTTTAAATCATAGACCTAAACAATTACTGATTTTTGCAGCACAAAAAAGCTACTTTTCCTGTCGCCCTTGCATCAGTTCGCCTTTTGCGGCCGCTTCTAAAGCGTCTAATTCGGCTTGCTCTTCGGGCGTGAGCGCGGGTGCGTCTAATTTTGAGAGGTCGGGCTGCCCTGCGTCTATCCACGCCGTGTACCACGCACAACCTACGGCTCGAATAGAGGCACGCATTCGCGCTTCCACCATGCCACGCATACGGGTTTGCCAAGTGCGAGCAAAATCTTTACATTGCACCAAGACATTCACGCCCAAACGCTCTTCGTAACATTGTTGTTTGTCTTGCGAAGTTTTGGCAACCAAATCTTTTTCGGTTAGTAAAACGCTATCTAAAAGCGCGTGGCTATCCGTAATCGTTTTCCAGACAAAGCTATGAAAATTCGGCAGATAATCGGCTTTTCCTGTAAAATAATCGTATTCATTATCTGCAAAAAGCTCTGGAATACGGCTTTCCCAAAAACCGTGAATACCTACTTGGTTGCTCATTTGCCCGTTATAATTTTCGGTTGTATGCAGCGGCACATGGCAGTCGCCGATATAATGCCCAATTTCCGCCGAAAGGCGCAATATTTTTTTGCTATTTCGCTCTTTGAACGCTTCGGTTAAGCGGCGTTGCATCAATTCCAAGTGGTAAGGTGCGATGCCAAATTCCGTTAGGCGGTCTTTCAAAACAACGGCTTTCCATTTTAACGGCGTTTTTTCTGCGGCGAATATTTTAGCCAACGAGTCGGGCGAAACCATAAATGCGTCGTCGTAATATTGGCTTTCTATATTTTTTAAGAAAAAGTTGCGGTAAGTTTGGTAGTTTAAGGTAAGGCTATCTTTATGAAAAAACCGCTGAATGCCTTTGCTTTTTAGCGTGATGGTGCGGTTTTCAAACCGCCTTTGCGTCGTGTCGATTCGCGCAATGCGGTTGCCGAACAGCTGCACGGTATCGTTTTTATCCGTTACAACGCTGATGTCCATCTAGCGCAAAAGGGCTTCTGTCCAGCGGCGCGGCAGGTTAGGGAACGGCGCAACGCCCCAATGATCGGCATCTATATAGTGGCGGAAGGCTTCCAATTTGGTCGCATAGCGGCGTTTATCGGGGTCGACGGCGTGCGCCGTGATGTACTCGATATTTTGTTTATAAAAACCAATCATTTCGGGTGGCAGCGTAAAAACCGCCATTCGATTGATGCGCTGATGCCCAAAAAAACCCCAGTTTTCATGTTTTGGAACTTCATTCCGCGGCGTTCGCGCATCTGTTCGCGCCTTGGCAGCTATGTTTTGCGCCGTTGCGCATCCTATTAATAGTAGTAGAAATAATTTTTTCATCTGTGATATAAATGAGAAGTATAGCATTTTTATTTTTGCCGTATTAAATATCCTTACTTATTTTCTCCATTAAGAAGGCCAACGGCTTGCGCCAAATCGTTTATAATATCTTGTACATTTTCAATGCCCACCGAAAGGCGGATTAAACCATCGGTAATGCCGTTTTGTTCGCGCATTTCGCGGGCAATATTGACGTGCGACATGCTCGCAGGGTGCATAATCAGCGTGTCCACATCGCCGAGCGTGGGCGCAAAAGAGGCGAATTTGATGCGCTTCATCGCAGCAACAGCCGCCTCAAATCCGCCGCGCATTTCAAAACTAAGCATACCGCCGAAATCACGCATTTGCCTTTTCGCCAATTCGTGCGACGGGTGCGACGGCAGCGACGGGTGATTGACGCGGCTAATTTCTGGCTGTTTTTCGAGCCACGCCGCCACCGCTGCCGCGTTCGAGCAATGCCGCTGCATACGCACTTCGAGCGTTTTGATACCCGTTGCGGTAAGCCAAGCATCAAACGGGTTGCAGTTGGTGCCAACTAATTTCATGGTTTGCCAAACTTCCTGCATCGCATCGCCTACCTCGCCTACAATGACACCTGCCGTAGCGTTGCCGTGTCCGTTGAGGTATTTTGTGGTGCTGTGAATAACATAATCTACGCCGAAGGCAAACGGCTGTTGCAAATAAGGCGAGCAAAATGTATTGTCGCAGACAACAAGACTGCTAAATTCCTTTTTTGCGATAGCCAGCAAGGCCACAATATCGATACATTCTACCGTCGGATTGGCGGGTGTTTCGAAATAAACGCATTTTATTTTCGGGTGTTCTGCGTAAGCATTGCGCACAGCTTCGGCATCGTTAAGGTTCACATAAACGGGAAAAATGCCAAAAGAGCGCAATACTTTATTAAAAAGTTCGGTCGTGCCGCCGTATAAATTGCCCTGCGTCAGCACCTTGTCGCCAGGTCTTAAAATACCCATCAAAAGGGTGCTAATAGCCGCCATGCCCGAGCTAACCATCACGCCGCGCAAATTTTTATTTAAACCGAAGCCTTCCAAATCGGCTATTTTTTGCGCGACAGCGTCGACCGTCGGGTTGGCGTAGCGCGAGTAAAAATGTGCCTGCTCTTTCCCTGAAAAAACATCGATGCCTTGTTGAATATCAGAAAACTCGAAAGACGACGAAGCGAAAATCGGTA
>JBEEMU010000104.1:0-4866 GCA_041192485.1 Bacteroidota bacterium
TCATTATATTATATTACGGTGCGCTGCACCTTGATAACCTTTTGACTTAACTTTGACTATAAATATTATGGTGCGCTGCACCTGCTCACTTTGGCACTTAGCCAACTACCCGATAGTTCCGTTTATTTTTTTAAAACGCGCCGAAGTTTTTAAACGCAGCGTTTCGCTTTGAGATTTACTATTTCGCTACTCCCTTCTTAAAAATTCGCAGGAACGGTGTATCTTTGCGGTATTATTTTAAAATCTAATCCAGAAAATTATGTTCTTACCGAAATTGCGCGGTTGCTGCCTCTGCTACTTGGTTTTATTGCTTGGCTTCTCGGCAGTCGCCTCCGCGAAAAGTGAGCGATTGGCAACCGACACCATTCCGAAAGATTACCAAAAAACAGCCGCATTAATTGATTTAGACACCGTTTCTACGCGCCCCGCTTACCTAAAAGGATATTTGGAAAACATAGAAACGACGCTTTCGCAAACGCTGCCCGTCTTGTCGCAACTGCCCTTTGCGACTGACACTTTATTGGCGAAAGCCCAGCAACTCGCCTTCACCGATGCTCGAATGACGCAATATTTGCGCGATGCCAAAACGGGTAAAAGCTACCGCAATGAAGTGTTTGGCGTGTATGCGGCGCGGCAAAGCGACTTCACACAAGCCGATGCCGCTACCTTTTATAAAGGGGCTTGCTTCCGCGTCGAACTCTATAATTTCGCCCTCAACTTGGCAACTGTTGCGGTCGTTAGTTTGCCCGAAAACCGCGTGCTGCAAGTCTATCTTTTGCCTGCTACGCAACCCGATATTCCGCAAAAACTAAAAGCCTTAGCCCTTCGCATCGCGACCGAATCGGGAGCGGTACAGGCGGCCTTGGGCTTTAAACCCACCGAAAACGACGCGCTGATGTCCGACACGAAAACCGCACTCAACCGCACCCGTTGCGAGCGCAGCCAACACCTTTGCGTGGCTCCTACGTTTGTAAAGGGCGACAAAGCACTCTGGGCAATCGTGGATTTGACAGATTTGCGGCTCGTCGGTGTTCGCTGGACAAACGTTGGCGCAAGCCCGCAAAATAAAAAAGCCATCACCGAACGACAACTGCAGAATGAAACGCTGACCGAATGTTTTTGTAAAAAAGAAACGACCGTTGAACGCAATAATTGGAAGCTAAATTATATGCTCACAAGCAGCGACGGACTCCGCGTGTCCGATGTTTCCTTTGGCGCGAAAGCCGTGCTATTCAGCGCGAAATTGGTGGATTGGCACGTCAGTTATTCCAATACCGACGGCTTCGGCTATTCCGATGCCGTCGGCTGCCCCTATTTCAGCACCGCTGCCGTGGTGGCCATCGAAACGCCAAAAGTGCATGATTTGGTGGATTCGGGCGGCAAAACGATTGGCTTTGTGGTCGAGCAATCGTTTTATAGCGAAGGCTGGCCTAACCCTTGCAATTATAACTATCAGCAACGCTACGAATTTTATAACGACGGCAAATTCCGCATGGCTTGCGCCAGCTTTGGGCGCGGCTGCGGCAACGACGGCACTTACCGCCCCGTTTTGCGCATCGCGATGGCGGGCAACCAGAATACCCTGAGCGAATGGACGGGCGACAGCTGGGCTGCTTGGCAAAAAGAACGCTACCAATTGCAACTAAGCACCACACCCTACACGCCCGAAGGCTATCAATACAAAATTAGCACGGCCGCAAATACGGGGTATTACATCGAGCCTTCTACGGGGCAATTTAACGATAAAGGGCGCGGCGACAACGCTTATTTTTATACTACCGTCAATCACCCCGACAAGCCCGAAGGCGAAAGCGATTTGGTGACAATCGGCCCTTGTTGCAACACCGATTACCGCCAAGGCCCCGAAAAGTTTGTGGAAGGCGAAGCCGCAACCAATGAAACACTCGTGCTATGGTATGTGCCGCAGTTGAAAAACGATGATACGAAAGGGCATGAATATTGTTGGGCGGAAGCCTACCTAAAAGACGGCGTATGGAATGCTCGACCAATGCCTTGTTGGGCTGGCCCGCTATTTATACCCATAAAATAGAGGAATAAGGAACTTTCTAAAAGCAATATAAAGCAAAAAAAACACTAAAAATTAAAATAAATCGGACGCACGGCTTACCTTTGCGGAAAATAAGCAATAGTCTATAAATACGCGCTACCTACTCGATACATGGAGCCTTATTAAATAAAGCCTTTTAAACTAATAACAACCGCGTTTATCTTGCCACAGGCACTTATCACTTACCTCATTTATAAATATGAATAAAATCAAGCTATCCGTATTTTTCGTTGCGATAATGACAACGAATTTACTCGCACAAAACAAACAATTAACCCTGGACGAGGCGATGGTAAAAAGCCGCACGACCTTAGCACCCGCAAATCTGAAACAATTGCAGTTTCTATTTAACACCTGCGACTATGTTTACTTGAAAAAAGTAGCCGATAAAGATATTTGGGTAAAAGGCTCTTTTGACAGCAAAGAAGACGCGCCCTTTTTGTCGCTTTCGCAACTCAATGCAACCTTGAAAACAGCGGGTTTAGACACGACCGCAACCATGCCTGCCATTCAATTTAACCAATCGGAAGAGTGGAAAATGGTGGTGAATGGGAGCAAAATCGCCCTCCAGCCGCAAACAAACAAAGTAAGAACAATTATCCCGAAAGCGGTCTTGGAAAAGGCAGCGGTCGAGGAAAGTAGTGCAGGTTTCGTGGCATATTTAGACAATTTCAACCTATTTATAGACAATGGCGGCACAAAAAAACAGGTGACTACCGATGGCAACAAAGACATTGTATATGCCTCTTCGGTGCATCGCGATGAATTTGGCATCAATAAAGGCACATTTTGGAGTACTAATGGTAAAAAACTCGCTTTTTACCGCATGGACCAGTCGATGGTAACCGATTATCCGATTATTGACTGGACCGAACGCCCCGCCAAAAACACCAATATTAAGTATCCGATGGCAGGCGACAAAAGTCATCAAGTAACGGTTGGCATTTATAATACCGAAGCCAAAACAACCCTTTATTTGAAAACTGGCGAACCCGCAGAACAGTATCTGACTAATATTGCCTGGAGTCCCGACGATAAATTTGTGTATATCGCCGTGCTAAATAGAGCGCAAAACCACTTAAAGTTTAATCAATACGATGCCGCAACAGGCAATTTTGTAAAAACGCTTTTCGAAGAAAAAGACGACAAATATGTAGAGCCGTTAGTGCCGATGCTTTTTGTGAAAAACAACCCCAAACAGTTCATTTGGCAGAGCAATCGCGACGGCTGGAACCATTTATACCTCTATGATACCGATGGCAAACTGATTAAACAGCTCACTTCGGGCGACTGGGAGGTGCTTGATGTAAAAGGCTTCGACCCCTTGGGCGGCAACCTATTTTATACCGCTACCCGCAACTCGGCAACCAGCCGCGATTTGTACATTTTAACCATCGAAACAGGCAAATCAACCCGCATCGTCAGCGAACCGAGCCAAGTGCATAATTCGCAACTCAGCACCGATTGCAAATTCATTTTAGACAATTTCAGCAGCCCCACCAATCCGCGCACGATTCAGTTATTAAACATCAATAATGGCAGTAATAAAGTCTTGCTACAAGCGCAAAGCCCGCTGGAGCAATACGACTTGGGCGAACTTAGTTTATTTACGATTAAGGCAAAAGATGGCGCACTTTTGCAATGCAGAATGACCAAACCCGTCAATTTTGACAGCACCAAAACCTATCCCGTCATCGTTTATTGGTATGGCGGCCCTCATGCCCAACTAATTACGAACGCTTGGAACGGCGGGTCGGGCGATTACTGGTTTCAATATATGGCAGAGCGCGGTTTTTTGGTGTTCTGCATCGACACGCACGGCAGCGATAACCGCGGAAAAGCCTTCGAACAGTCCATGTTTCGCAAGCTCGGCGACGTTCAAATGGACGATATGATGACCGCGACCGACTATTTAAACACCTTGAAATATGCTGATACCCAGCGAATGGGTTTGTTCGGTTGGAGCTTCGGCGGCTTCAGCACCACCAATTTCATGCTCAATCACCCCGACGTGTTTAAAGCCGCCGTTGCAGGGGGGCCAGTCATCGATTGGAAATATTACGAAATAATGTACACCGAACGATACATGGACTCGCCGCAAGAAAACCCCGAAGGCTATGCTGCTACCGACCTCACCAAACAAGTAGGCAAACTGAAAGGCAAACTCCTTTTAATTCACGGGCTGCAAGACAACGTGGTGGTGCAGCAACATTCCGTCGATTTTGTAAAAGCCGCCGTCGACAAAGGCATACAGGTAGATTACATGATTTACCCTGGCCACGAGCATAATGTGCTTGGCAAAGACCGCGCTCATTTATACCAAAAAGTAACCGATTATTTTATGCAACATTTAAACTAAAAAAATGCCACTTACCGACATAGAAATAGCGCAAGCCGCTACCTTGCACCACATCAAACACATTGCGGCGAAATTAGCCATTGCCGAAGATGATTTGGAATTGTATGGCAAATACAAAGCAAAACTGCCGTTAAGCCTCATCGACGACGCGGCAATACCTAAAAACAACCTGATTTTGGTAACTGCCATCACGCCAACGCCTGCGGGCGAAGGCAAAACGACAGTTTCCATCGGATTGACGGACGGCTTGAATAAAATAGGCAAACAAGCCATCGCCGTCTTGCGCGAACCCTCGCTTGGGCCTGTTTTTGGTATAAAAGGAGGGGCTACTGGCGGCGGCTACTCCCAGGTTATCCCGATGGAAGACATTAACTTGCATTTTACAGGCGATTTTGCCGCCATCGAGAAGGCAAATAACTTGCTGGCAGCCTTGATTGAC
>JBEEMU010000105.1:0-4710 GCA_041192485.1 Bacteroidota bacterium
TTTTTAAAAAAAATAATGTACGACAATTTTTCTGACCGCGAATACGCACTTATCGACGCATACCTCGATAAGACAATCACGCCACTTGAGCGCGACGAACTACATAAAATGCTCGTGCAAAACAAGGGTTTGTATGAATATTTGACGCTGCGTAAGCAATTGCAGTATATCGGCGAGCGCAAAAGCCTCGTGAACGCTGCTTTGCTCGTGCAAACAGGCTTAGATGCACCACAGTTGCCGCCCGAACCGCCGTTCTGGTCGCTAAAACCGCCGTTTTTTCGCAAAATGAGCTTAGTAGTGGCTCTTTTTGCGGGGATTGTCGGATTTGCTTGGTGGCAACATACCCCGCAGAAAAACGATATTGTGAAAACCGATATTGTGAAAACCGATATTGTGAAAAACGATGTTGTGAAAACCGATATTGTGAAAACCGATATTGTGAAAACCGATATTACATCAAAATGGAAGACTTTTGGTAAAAATCAAACAGATAGTATAAAAACAACCCCCTTTATTGCTACCAAAATTGCGAAAGTTGCGAATAAAATTGAGAATAAAGAAGGAAATAAAATTGATACAAAAATTGATACAAAAATTGATACAAAAGTTGATACAAAAGACGAAATTGCGAAAGTTATTGCGAAAGAAGCGCAAAAAATACTGAAAAATGATACGCTTACAACAACGGTGAAGATAGCGGAACGGAAAACAAATGCGCCAAAAGCAGCTGAAGTGAAAGATATTTCAAAAGAAGCAAAAGAAGCAAAAGAAGCGATTCCGAAAGAAGCGGAAGCAAGAGTAAGCGAACTCGATGTCGTGAAATTCTTTAAAAAAGCGTTTCCGAAACAAGTGAATGGCGAGCAATTCACGTTTTACACGAACCGCGACACGCTGCTAATTACCGAGCGCGGCACAGCGATAGACCTACCGAAAAACGTGTTTGAAACCAATGAAACCAAGCTAAACTTGACGGTAAAAGAGGCATTTACTTACACCGATATGTTTTTGCAGCAGCTCAATACGGTGGCCGATAGCGGCAAACTGATGGAAACGGGCGGCATGGTTTTCTTGCAAGCAACTAATACGGCAGGCAATGAAATAGCCTTGAAATCGGGCAAAAATTTGACCCTGCAATTCACGAGCAACAGCCTGAAAAAAGAGATGCAGTCGTTTTATCAAGATACGCAAAACCGCCCCGTTTTTGCAAACGCGGCTTCGTGGGCAGCAGCAACGGCGGCGAGTATTAAAACGGCGTTTGTACCTAAAAATGGCCGCATAGAAAATGGTTTGACAAAAAACAACTTGCCTAACACGCAAGATAAAACAAAAAAGAAATGGTTGCCTTATAATAATACCAAAAATTTTCTAAACAAGGATTCCATAGAAAATACACCGAGCGAGCTTGAATCCCGTTTGGCCAGTTTATCGGGCATTCATGATTTGGTGGAAGATGTGCGTTATGGACGCTGGGGAAATGGCTTCGATTATAATTGTGCGGTCTGCGAGGCGGCTTATAAAGAGCGTTTCAATCCGTTTTTTTCGTTTGATAACCGTATTTATGATACAAAGGGCGAGTTTCGTGTGAAGAAATGTGCAGCGATTTGGAAAAACCCTACAAAAATGCACCAAGATGTGGATAGTTTGAAAAAAGTGTATAAAACAAAAGATTTAAAAAGAATTATCTCGCACTTGCGTATGCAACGACGAGAGCTAAATAAAAAACAAACGCTTTCTAAATTTTATGCCTATAAGCGCATGTTTATGATACGCGATTCGGTCGAGTTTTTAGAAGCCGTCGATGCCGCATGGTATGTCGATCATTCGCAAATACCTAAAAAATGGACAGATTATTTGATGAAATACTACCGCGTAAAAGACAAAAAAAGCCTTCATTTGAAGTTAGTTTGGGAAAATATGCACCGCGATAGCCTAAATACTGCCGACTTGATGCGTTTTTATAATACAACCGACCCCAAAAAAGCGCAAAAATTGCTTGCTACCGAACGCGATAGCACCGATATTGCCAATTGGATCCGTTTTTATAATACAACCGATTCTGTAAAAGCCCGTAAATTAGGCACGGCGCAGCGCGAAAAAGACAAGGCGCTATATAATAGTGGAAAACAGGTAAATATAAATATTTTTAGAGCCTATTTATTATCAAGAAGAGCCAGAGCAGAATTTGCAGACAATAAATTTGCAGACAATAAATTTGCAAACGAATTTGCAAACGAATTTGCAAATGAATTTGCAAACGAATTTGCAAACGATGTTGTAAAAGATAGTGTACGCCGCCCTGCACGCCGTACAAACTCGATTAATGCTGTAAATACCGTCATTGCAAGCGTCACGAAAACAGGCTGGATAAATATGGATAGATTTATGGGTATGAAAAACCTCATTGCGCTTAAACCTAAAAATCCGGAACGTGCGCACTTAGTGGCGATGTTCAGAAACTATACATGCTGTTTGGGTGTTTCCGACGATTTAAACCCGTATTCGTCCTCGGAAGGCGCACCAAAAGTACCGCAAAAAGAGCCAATTTTATTGATTTCTTACAAAATGAAAGGCGATAAGTTTTACTTCGGCATCGTAAAAACAACAACCTCTGCCGCCGATAAAGCACCCGAAATGCAGGAAACTTCGCAGCAAGCCTTACAGGAATTATTGGCGGGTTTGTAAACGCCCGCGGCAAATTGTAGATTAGGCTGTGCGGACTGAAGATACACTATTCAAAAAATCCGACAGCATTAACTTGAAAGACTGCTAAGTAGCGTGTCCAAAATAGTTTAACGAAAGGTTTTCGCCATCAAAAACAGCATAACTATCGTATTTCAACCATTCTCCCAGATTAATATATCGACTTTTCTGATTAGGCAATAGCAAATCTAAGGGCAGGTGGCGATGCCCGAAGATAAAAAAATCATAATCCTTCGTTTCTAATTTGCGGCAGCAGTATTGAAAGAGCCATTCATTTTGTTCGCCTAAGAAAACTTGGTCTTTCGGCGCGTTCGCTCTTCGGCTTCTGCCCGACCAATAGTTGGCGATACCCAAACCAATATCGGGGTGCAGCCAACCGAAAAGCCATTGGCAAACGGGGTTGCGAAATACCTTTTTAATCAGTTTATACTTGGTATCGCCAGGCCCTAAACCGTCACCATGTCCAATAAAAAAACGCTTTCCGTGAAATTCGCGCACGACGGGTTCGTTATAAACAGGAATGTCAAGCTCGTCGGTAAGGTAGCCAAATTGCCACATATCGTGGTTGCCGATAAAGGCAAAAATCGGAATACCAGCTTCGCGCAATTCGGCGAGTTTACCCAATAAACGCAAATATCCTTTCGGAACCACGGTGCGATATTCATACCACATATCAAAAATATCGCCGACTAAGTAAATTTCGGCGGCATCGTGTCGAATGCTTTCTAACCAAGCCACAATCCGCCGTTCGCGGTTGCGGCTTGTTTCTTTATCGGGAACGCCCAAATGAAAATCGGAGGCGAAATATATTTTTTTCATCTGATTTTATTCTTTTAAACGAGGGTCGAGGGCATCAATTAAGCCTTCGCCTATAAGGTTGAAGAGCGTCATTGTCATAAAAATAGCGAAACCAGGGAATACGGCGAGCCACCAATTACTCTTTTCATCGCGTGCCAAATCGAGGAGTTTGCCCCACGT
This sequence comes from Bacteroidota bacterium, assembly GCA_041192485.1. GTDB lineage: Bacteria > Bacteroidota > Bacteroidia > Chitinophagales > Saprospiraceae > JBEEMU01. Next base: position 3,679 of record JBEEMU010000105.1, read on the forward strand.
TAGCTCCACCGAACCGATGCCCAAAAATGACAACGTGGACTCGATGAGAATTGCGTTCGCAATACCAAACGCAACGACGATAAACACAGGAGCCAAGGCGTTCGGCAAAGCGTGGCGAAGCAAGACCCGAAGCGTACCAAAACCTAAGGCATGAGCAGCTTCTATATACTCTAAACGGCGGATACGCAGCAATTCCGCGCGAACAAAACGGGCAATATTAGGCCAACCCATCAAACCCAAAATAGCCATAATACTATAAATAGAAGGGCGAGTGACGGACAAAACAACCAAAATAACGACTAATAGAGGAATAGAAGAAAGTACTTCCATGCAGCGTGTGATAATTAAATCGACGGCAATAGAAACATTTTTCCCAAAAAAGCCCTTCGAGCGAGCTATCGGTCGGAATATATAATAGCCCAAAACGAGGACAAAGATAAAAATGCCCAAACTAATAGCCCCTTGTAAAACAAAATTGACAAAACTCACCGATAAGGCATCGGCGATAGTATAGGAGCGCGTGTAAAAGCCGTAGAAATATGCCAAAAACAGGAAAAACGGCTGAGTGAACAGGTAGATACGCGGGATTTTCAGCCCGTCATCGCCCCAGAAACCTGCCAGCGAGCCAATAAAAATTCCGAGTATAAACGAAATAGACATCGACAGTATTCCGACCATAAACGCTACTCGTGTGCCGTGAATCATGGCCGACAGCACGTCGCGCCCCAAATCGTCGGTACCGAGCCAATGCCGCAAATGAAGCGAATGGCCAATTTGCGGCGCAAAAGGGCTTAACGAACCGTCACCTGAGTGCTGGTTTGTGATAGAATAAGGTATAGGTGCGGGTATCGCCCAGTCGTAGAGCAGGTTTTGCCAGTCGGGTATCAATAAATCGGGGTGGCGCGTTGTCAGCCCCATGTCTATCAAATACTCGCGCAAAATCGGAAAATGAACGACCCCTTTATAGCTACAAACGATGGGTTTTTCATTGGCTAAAAAATCGGAAAATAAAGCAACGAAGCACAAGGCTAT
>JBEEMU010000106.1:0-2935 GCA_041192485.1 Bacteroidota bacterium
CGGGCATCTCACGAGTTTGGAAGGTTGCCCGAATATTGCGCGAATAGCCAGCAAAAACTTAATGTTGGCGCAAGTTAAAAATGTAAGTATTCAAGTAGGAAATTTCAAAAACACCTTGCCTGCGTTTTTAACTAAAATAGACACCTTAGACTATGTTTTTTTAGACGGACATCACGCTTACGCACCGACGATAGATTATTTTGAGCAATGCCTTGCAAAGGCAAACGAACAGTCCATTTTTGTTTTCGACGACATTTACTGGTCGGAAGAAATGCAGCGAGCATGGCGCGAGATAAAACAACACCCGCGCGTGACACTTACGATTGACGTTTTTGAAATGGGCATTGTCTTTTTTCGCAAAGAACAAAAAGCAAAAGAGCATTTTGTTTTGGTAGAAGCCTACGCAAAACCTTGGGAACGCTATATTTAACCATCAATAAATTCACAAATTCACACATTTAAACCATGCTCGATATATCAGCAATAGCTCGGTCGCAGGTATCGGGGAACCTCGAACTTTTGGCAAAACAAGCTGTAGAAGGCTTTATTATCGGACTGCACAAAAGCCCATTTCACGGCTTTTCGGTCGAGTTTTCGGAGCATCGCCTCTATAATCCAGGCGAAGCCACGAAAGACATCGACTGGAAAGTGTATGCCCGAACCGATAAATTATTTGTCAAACGCTTCGAAGAAGAAACAAATTTGCGCTGCCAAATCGTGGTAGATGCCAGCTCGTCGATGTATTTTCCGAAAGACGGCAAAGATGATATTGCGAATTTTAAATTTGCGAATAAAATCCGATTTTCGGCAATTGCCGCCGCCGCACTCATGAATATTTGCCGCAAACAACGCGATGCCTTCGGCTTGAGTTTGTTCTCCGACGAACTCGATTGCCACACGCGGTGCAAAAGCAATACGGCGCACTATCGATTGTTATTGGCGCAGTTGGATAATTTGATAGACAACCCGAAAGACGGGAAAATCTCGCACGTTGCCAAAAACCTGCATTTAGTAAGCGAAGCCGTGCATCGCCGCTCGCTCATTGTCGTTTTTACCGATTCTTTTAGCCATGTAGAGGAAATAGAATCGCTTTTCGCCAGCTTGCAACATTTAAAATACAATCGACACGAAGTCATTTTATTTAATGTGGTGGACAAATCAAAAGAATTGGATTTTGAATTTGAAAACCGCCCCTACGAATTTATCGATATGGAAAGCGGCGCGAAAATCAAACTTCAATCCAATCAAATAAAAGAATTGTATAAACAAAAACTCGCCGTGCATCAAGAAAGACTGAAAATGACTTGTATGCAGTACGGCATCGATTTTGTAGAAGCCGATATAAACCAAGGTTTCAACCAAGTTTTAATGCCTTATTTGATAAAAAGAAGCAAAATGCAGTAAAAAAAAATCTCCGAATGACCACCTTACAACAACGAGCCTTAACTGGTTTTTCTTTTGCTGGCGTGATGATTGCCGCAATTTTTGTTCATTATTATTCGTTTTTAGCCCTATTTGCCATCGTTACAGCGATGAGTTTATGGGAGTTTTTCGGTTTAACACTTGCCGAAGAACCTGCAAAAAACACTCGGAAAATGGTTTACACCGTTTTTGCGATGCTGCCCTATTGCTGCGCCGTTGCAGGCGCATTAAAGGTCGGAGACGGCCGTTTTAATGATATTTTTCTATTTCTTGCTGCTTGTTTATTCTTGTTTGCAACCACCATTTTATTCATTTTTGAATTATTTTTAAAGGGCGCAAAACCATTCGAACAATTAGGATACTTGTTTTTAAGTATTTTTTATATCACCATTCCGTATTGCTTACTGCTAAAAATAGGTTTTGATACTCGCTATCACCCTGCGCTTATTTTCGGAATGTTACTTTTAGTTTGGTCGAATGACAGTTTTGCCTATTTATTTGGCTCTCGAATAGGTAAAAACAAACTTTTTCCGCGCATTTCGCCCGGCAAAACATGGGAAGGCTCGGCAGGCGGTGTACTCGGTGCAGCAATTGCAGCAAGCCTGTTATACCTCGTTTTCCCGAATGAATTGCCCTTTCAAAAATGGGTCGTTTTAGCCGTCATCGCTTCCATTTTCGGCACACTCGGCGACTTGGTAGAATCGATGCTTAAACGCTCGCTCGACGTAAAAGACAGCGGCACTTTACTACCTGGCCACGGCGGAATATTAGACCGTTTCGATGCCTTCCAGTTCATCATCATTCCTGTTTTCATTTATTTGATAGCCTTCTAAAAAGCCGCATCATGAACAATTTATTTTTCACTTCCGACCACCATTTCGGGCATAAAAACATCATCACATTTTGCAATCGCCCCTTCGAAACTGTCGAAGAAATGAACGAAGAGTTGATAAAACGCTGGAACGAAAAAATAGGCGTAAACGACGAAGTGTATCATTTGGGCGATTTCGCGCTATCTTCTACCCCCGAGTTTCAGCAAATCATGGAGCGGCTCAATGGCATCAAATATTTGATTGTCGGCAATCATGATGGCACTGCGCTCAACAACCGCAAATATTTCAACTGGATTAAAGAGTATCACGAGCTAAAAGTAAACGATGTCGAACACCCGAACGGCGTTCAGCGCATTATCCTGTTTCATTATGCCATGCGCGTTTGGCGCGGCGATTATCGCGGCACTTGGCATCTATACGGCCATTCGCATAACAGCCTGCCCGACAAAGAAGATAGGCTCTCCCTCGACATCGGCGTAGATTGCCACGATTTCTACCCACTTTCATACCAAGAGGTCAAGGAAATTATGCGCAAAAAGGCGTGGAAATCGCCGTTTGAAACGGAGCGTTTGTGAAAAATAGGGAAGTGCATTTTTGCAAAAAAATGGTATCTGGGAAATTAGGCGACACAAAGACCACGAAGTGGTCAAATATGAATAGCCCATATACGAAGTTTCTGA
>JBEEMU010000107.1:0-4668 GCA_041192485.1 Bacteroidota bacterium
ATAATCCGTGGATAGGACGGCCCGAATATGTACATTAATGTTTTATTATGGAAATTACACACCTTTCGCAACTCGATGTAAGCAAAACCTATTCTTACGCCGATTATTTGACGTGGAAATTTACGGAAACCGTAGAACTTTTGCGCGGGAAAATCGTGGCAATGGCTGCGCCGAAACCCTCGCATCAAGATGCTGTTATCGCATTAGGCAGTGCATTCCGCACCTATTTAAAACACAAAAAATGCCGTGCGTATATCGCGCCTTTCGATGTAAAACTGTATAATCGGGCGAAAAGCATGATTGCCGACCGCGATATTTATACGGTTGTACAGCCCGATGTGTGTGTGATTTGCGATTTGAGCTTGGTAAAAGGCGACAAAGCCTGCAACGGCGCACCCGATTTGATTGTAGAAGTCGTATCAAAATCAACGTTAAACCGCGATTTGCATGACAAAAAAGAACTTTATGCCGAGGCGGGTGTGCGCGAATACTGGCTCGCATTTCCCGACAGCCGAATTGTTTTAACGCATACTTTACAAGAAGACGGCGCATATAGCGATGCCAAAGTTTTTTCGGAAACCGACCATCTTACCCCACATATTTTCCCTGATTTGAGCATCGACCTCGCCGAAGTTTTCGATTTTCCAGAGGAATATTAAATGAATGATAATCATGATTGAAGTCCAAAAAGAGCGCACATCAAAAAGAAACTTCGTTGTCGCTGCCTTTTTTACGTTTTTTTTTGGTGTGTTTAGCATAGTCACTATTTTTTCTTATGTTGATATAATTGAAGAGGGCTTTATGCCTATTATCGGCTCCTGTTTTATGTGGTCAATGTTCGTAACTTTCGCGTTAAGAGCCGTCATACTCGGCGTATTTTTATACGAAAAAAACACAGCCGCTTTAATACTTACAGCCGAAGGCTTGAATAATCGCACCAATTTTTTTACAAAAGATAGAATTATACCATGGCACGAAATAAAACGTATTTCGCTGTATCGCGATAAAGACAGCCTGTTTTTCTGGGATATTGTGCCAAAAGACCCCTGTTATTCGTTCATTTCGCCTTATTTAAAATGGTTAAAACGCTTAGATAGCAAACTAACGAGTATAAATTGCGCATTATTAGCAACAGATAAAGATACCTTAAAACCGATTTTAGTGCAATACGTCGATGTGCAGGAGGCGCGAGATATACAGAATATGCGTAAAAAGTTGCGCGGCGCAGAGCGCATTGCGGAAAGTATGCCGCCCGAAATTGTAGAAATTAAACACCTGAAAATGCGTTGGTATATGGCATTTGCTACCAGCCTCTTACTCTTTTTCGCCATTTTTTGCGTAGCCATTATTCTCGTTTTACACGCATTTTCTTGGGCGAGTTTCTTGGGTATTTTAACTGGAACGAGTTTTTCGGGCTTACTTTTATATTATTGTGGGCTGCCAATATTTGGCAAGAACAGGAATATACCCGCCCTTATTTTATCAAAAGACGGTATTCAAGTAAATAATTTTGTGAATAAAATTGCAATACTGCCTTGGTCTGACATTCGCTGTGTACGGTTTTCGATGCAATCTATATCCACGAAAATACTCACAATTATTCCAGAAGATACGGATAAATATAAGGATTATAATGCGACAATCAACGAAAAAACGTTTTCAGGCTCGCAAATAAATGGGCACTTCAACCTTTCTATGAGTTCGCTAAATATAAATGAGCGCGAACTTATCGATACCTTACACCGTTATAATGTAATAATAGACGGTTTGTAACGACCGAGCAGTAAATTAAGTTTCGATTTATTTCCTATCTTTAAAAATCTAAATTAAAAAAATACAATACATTTATTCTTTATGGAATTTTACATTTATAAATCAATTTTCGTCGTCATTTCCTTTGTTGTGATGTTGAGCGTAGGCGCGTATGCCACCCTTGCCGAGCGCAAATTTGCAGGCTTTTTCCAAGACCGTCACGGCCCCGAACGCGCTGGCTGGTACGGCTTATTGCAACCCGTTGCCGATGGTGTCAAATTCTTTTTCAAAGAATACTTCGTGCCTGCCGAAGCCGACCGCTTCTTATTCACACTCGGGCCTGCAATTGCAATGATTGTGGCTTGTATGACAAGTGCCGTAATTCCATTCGGCCCCGAAATAACCTTGCCTGCATTTAGCCTTTCATTGCCGATATTTGGCGATATTTCGATGGCAAGTACTACGTTTGCCTTGCAAGCAACCGATTTAGACATTGGTGTACTCTATATTTCGGGCGTAGTGTCGGTCGGCGTGTATGGCTTAATGATTGGTGGCTGGGCTTCTAATAATAAATACTCCCTGTTGGGCGCAATTCGCGCATCTTCGCAAATGATTTCCTACGAAATAGGCATGGGCATTGCGCTCATTACCATTATTATGATGAGTGGCTCGATGTCGGCGATGAAAATTGTAGAATCGCAAAGCGGCTATTTATACGGTATTATCCCCATAAAAGGCTTCGATTGGAATATTTTTTACCAACCGCTTGGCTTTCTTATTTTCTGTACTTGCGCTTTCGCGGAATGTAACCGCACACCCTTCGACTTGCCTGAGTGTGAGCAAGAACTCGTGGGCGGCTATCATACCGAATACTCATCGATGGGCTTAGGCTTATATATGTTTAGCGAATATTTTAATATGTACGTTTCGGGGGCGTTTATGGCAACCCTGTATTTCGGCGGCTTCAACTTCCCGGGAATGGAGTATTTTGAAGGCTCATGGCTGTTGCCTGTGCTTTGTGTAGCAACCATGCTTACCAAAATTCTCCTATTCATTTTCCTCTTTATGTGGGTGCGCTGGACAATCCCGCGCTTCCGCTACGACCAACTCATGAACATCGGCTGGAAAGTATTAATGCCGCTTGCTATTGCAAATATGCTGGTGACGGGCGTAGTTTTGTTGATAAAAGACGGAAATTTTACTTGGCCTTTTTAAAATTATCGAATGCAGACGGAAATAAATATCCGAACCACTAATATGACGATTTATGATATTCATAAACTAATTGTTAGCGAACGTTTGTTATTAGAAGCCGATGTGCCACATCACAACCAATGGACAGCGCAACAAAAAACGCTTTTTATTGAAAGTTTGATGATGGGCATACCTATTCCTGCGCTGTACTGAAGCGAAAAACGAAACGGCAAATTTATGGTTATTGACGGTTTGCAACGTTTGATTGCGATAAGCGAGTTTTTGACAAATCAACTTACAAGGGAAAATATAATAAAACTTAAAGGTGAAATAAACGGTGAGTCTATTGCAAATATGAGACGCGTATTACATACGTCTTTTATTATTCATATTTTAGAAGAAGATACACAAAATACAGGTTTTAACATTTTTCATAGAATAAATAATTCGCAACCAAAGCCTTCACTTATTACATAAAAATAATGTCTAATCATATCCAAAGTTTCACTATAAAAGGGTTTAAATGTTTTGAAAATCAAGACATAAAACTCAATCAACTGACCGTTTTGGCAGGTGGCAACTGTTAATCGCAAACAAGGTTGAATCTTTATTTTAAAACCTAACTTCATTTTACATTAAAAAATAATTATGAAATCAGTACTCAAAAACACTATTGCAACCATTGTACTATGCCTTAATATTGGCTTCGCATCTGCACAAATAAATTATTTTAACTATTTGGATTACACCAGTGAGTGGCGCGTTTATGGCATTTCTGCTGTTGCTGGACCTTGGGCAGTACAGTATACAAAAGAATATATTACATATTTCATAGATGGTGATACGACTATCAATGGCCTAACTTATTACAAAAAATACTATGCATTAAAGGATTCTACTGCTGCTGATTTTGCGGGTCCATATACTGCTGTATCTAACTATGTGAGTCACACTAGTCCATCTTTTATTCGGGAAGATGCATCTAATAAGTTCTATGCCTATCAGCAATGGAATAATACAGACGTGCCAATTGAGGATTTTAATCTTTCTATTGGAAATGGCTTTTTAAACGATTCTGTCTGCTTGGTGTATAGTATAGATACGCTTTATTTGGGTAGTAGATTATTGAAACATTACAAAGCGCAAAGCTCCTCGCTCCCTGTTCATGGCGTAATAGAGGGTATTGGTACACTTAGTATCAACTGTGGAATGGCTATAGAGGGAAATAGATGGATAGTTTGTTATAAAAAACAAAATGATGAACTGAATTTGTACAACACAATCCCTTGCACCTCTTTTCCTATCGCAATGCGTATTTATAGTCCTACATCTATTCAAACAAATACTTATGAGCCACAAATTTCTCTTTTACCCAATCCTACAACAGGTAATTTAGCGTTGCAAACTAATGATTTTGATACCTATAATATCAAAATCATTGATTGTACTGGAAAAGTATTGTATAAAATGAAATCCGAAGCGAATCAGTTAAACATTCCTATTGATGCATTTGAAAAAGGTGTATATTTTGTTGTAATTTCAAATGAAAAATACGCTATTACGAAAAAAATTGTTAAAATTTAAAACACCACAACCATGATAATCCGCAAACCCTTACTTTTTAAAGGGTCTAAAAATACGAATTTTTACAATACGCTTTTTGATAGTGGCGCATCAGAGTCGTTTATGTTAGAAAAATACGCTAAAAAATTAGCGCATTTG
>JBEEMU010000108.1:0-2914 GCA_041192485.1 Bacteroidota bacterium
TTGCAGAGAAAAAGATTGGTTCATCACCGTTATTTCGTCGTCCCAGTTTACGATGAGCCAAGCGGTATTTGGTTTTGCGAGCCAAATCGTTTTTGTTTCTGTAAAAATCCAGACCACTTCAGGCACACCAAATTCTAAGAGTTTTTTCGTTTTTCGAGTATAGTAATTCACATTATTTGCTACTTCTATTTGCGCTTTTGTGTCCACCTCGATGACGCATTTCGGCGGAAAATCGATGTATTTGTTTTTCAAATTAGCGAAATCGAGCTGGGTAGTTTCAAAAATAGTGAAATCAAGCGAAAGATTATCGCTGTGCGACAAATGAAGACCGCCTTCGCCACTCAAAACCATAAGATGAGCAGGCAAATTAAGATTAAAATGCTTTGTTAATAGGTTGATAAGTACCCATTGCAATGCGCCATAGCCCATAACACTTTCAAGTGTGATTTTGCGGTTAAGAATTTGTTTATAATTGCGGTAATAAATTTTTTGCCCGTCTAACACTTCGTAAACGAGGTTGTCGGGAATTGCACGGCGGCGCAGCGCAGCAGGTGTCGTAACGGCGGTCATTTTTTTATTTTCTAAATATCAAAAAATTGTTCGTTTTTAAAATTATCGCTATTCATCCATTTTACCATATTTTGCAAACCTTCTTTATTAGAATAGCTTGGCGAAAAGCCCGCTTCAACCACTCTTTGTGCCTTGAAATAGGTTTGTGTGCAAAATTTCTTTACGCGATTCGTGGAAATAGGCAAATCTTTACCCGTTAGCTTGATGGCAATATCGAAGGGCAATCCCATCGTGTAAACCATCCAATAAGGCAGTGTAATCGGCTCTTTTTTACCCAAAGCGTGTGCAATAATACTGCCAATTTCGCGGCTTTTTAGCTGCGGCTCGTCGGCATAATTATAAATTTGTATGCCCGTTTTCATTTTATCGGCGAGGTAAAGCGTGGCAGCCACCAAGTTTCGGACATAGGCAATCGACTTGATATTTTGCCCTGCGCCGATGTGGAAATACCGCCCTGCTTGCACTTGCTGAATCAAGCGAAACATATTTGCCACATTCCGCTCGCCATACACTACGGCGGGGCGAATGATGAGTACGCTGCGTGTAGGGTCGGCGGCAGCCCACTCATACAAGACCTTTTCGCCTGCAAATTTCGAGGCTCCGTAAGGCAAATTCGGGTTTGGCGGCGTGTTTTCGTCGGCCACGTCGGCCACTACGCCATAAACCGCCACCGACGAGTAAAACACAAATCTTTTGATGCCGAGTTCGGTCGCTACTTCGCATAAATTGCGCGTACCTTGCTCATTTGTACGAAAATAATCGTCGTAAGGGATACCAAAATCCTTGTGTTCGGCCGCCAAATGCACAATAGTATCGCAAGTGTGTTGCGCGGCAACTGCCCGAATTTCGGCTATATTTCGAATGTCGCCTTGATGAAAGTTCGCTGTGTGGGCAAATAATGGTTTTTTCAAATCCATATTTACCATTAAATTATTGTCTAAAGCCTCGTGAAAATGCGAGCCGATAAAGCCAGATGCGCCAGTGAATAGCTTTTTTATCATATTAATTTAGTGAGGTATGTTAATAAAGCATCGTTTTGATGCTCGCGGTTAAAGTCATTTTGGCTTGCAGCAAGGCAATTTTGTTTGATTTTATTAAATTCGGCATCGCTCAAATCCGTGAATTTGGCGATGTTTTGCGCTAAAACTTGGTAATCTCCGGGGTCATTTACCCAACCTAAGCCGTATTCGGCCACTACTTTTGCGCCCTCGCCGCCGCCGCTAAAAAATATCGGCAAACCCGACGATATTGCCATGAAAATCTTGGAAGGGAAGGCTCCGTAAATCGGCGTATTCAACGGAATAAGCGTTGCATGAAATTCGGAAAGCATTTTCGGAACATCGCGTTTGGGTATCATGCCATGCAGCACGATATTGCAGCCGGGGTTTTCGCGAATATAATTTTGAATAAGGTCCCACTCGTTTCCTGCGCCATAAATATGCAATTCAAGGCCTAATTCTTTGAAATTCACGCTTTTACAAATATCAAAAACGCCTTGCGCAATGCCGAGCAAACCCGCATACACGATTTTCAAGCCCTCTTTGTTATAAGCTGCGCCTTGCTCCAAATAGGGCGAAGGTTCGTCTAAATTGCGGTATAAAAAGAGGTTTTGCTGGGGCGAAAGTGCTTTTATATGCTCAAGCGTTTCTTGCGATTGCGTCAGCGTTGCGTAGGAATTGCGGTATAAAAACAGCTCTATTTTTTCCAATAAAGTAAAAACACGACCGCGTTTGATAGCCCCTAATTCTAAGGCTGAAAGCGGCCAAATATCCGAAATATTCGTTACGGCTTTCGCACGTGTAAATTTGGCCATAATGACAGCAAAAAAGCCCGTTACCAACGGCGGGCTGTTGATAATCAGCAAATCGGGGCGGCGCGACCATAAATAAGGCAGCGCAAAAAGCATACTCACCGAAAAGGAAATCATGCTCCAAATACGCAAAATAGGGTTGCGCGAATTGGACGGGTAAAGCCAGTATCGACGGCATTTTACGCCTTCAATCTCCTCTTTTACGCGGAATTTGCCCCTGTATTTGTCAAATATTTTCCCTGTCGGGTAATTTGGCAATGCCGTGATGACTTCAACGTCTGCGCCCCGCGCTTGCAGCGACTTTGCCATATTGAAAATGCGCGAAGAAGCGGCTCCACCTTCGGGTGGAAAAAAGATACTAATAATATTTACTTTCATCGTTATTTTGGGTAGATTTCCATAAAAAAAACATCATCTACGGCATCAATTATCAGTTTTTTTGCCGTTTCAGTTTGATTAAATCCTGTGCAAAAGCCGTAATCGGCTATTTTGATGTTTATTTTTTTACTACGCATCGTATAAATTTTAATTGAA
>JBEEMU010000109.1:0-2662 GCA_041192485.1 Bacteroidota bacterium
CAAAAGGCAGAAAGATGACCGCCGTGCAGCTTTTAGAACGCTTTTTATTTCCGCCTCACCAACATTATCAGTATGCACATACTCTAAGCGGCGGCGAGCGGCGACGTTTGTATTTACTGACGATTTTGATGAAAAACCCAAATGTGCTGATTCTCGATGAACCCACAAACGATTTAGACGTTCTCACGCTAAACGTCTTGGAAGAGTTTTTAGAGGATTTTCCAGGCGTTGTGATTATCGTGACGCACGACCGCTACTTTTTGGATAAAACCGTCGACCACATCTTCATTTTGGAAGGCAACGGCAAAGTGAAAGATTTTAATGGCAAATACCAAGAATACCGCGAACTAAACCCCGCAAATCAAGCGCAAAAAGACACGGGAAAGCAAGCCGTAAAGGCGGCAACGCCACCGCCTGCGTCCACGCTAACCTACGAAGAGCGCAAAGAATTGAGCCGTTTGGAAAAGGAAATTCAAAAATTAACGGATAAAAAGAACGCTATTAGCGAACAATTTAATGATATAAACAATCTTTCGCCCGACAAAATCAAGCAACTTTCAACCAATTTGAGCGAAATTGACACGACGATAGAAGACAAAGAAATGCGCTGGTTAGAACTGGCGGATAAAGCGTAAACCGAATCAAGTTATCTTATTCACGCCTAAATAATTACAATTAAACTAATATGCAAAAAAAGTCTAAAAACGACACCAAAAAGCCTCATAAAGGCAAACCGAAATGGGCGACAAAGCCCGTAAGCACTCGTCCACAGAAAGTAAAACCGCCGAAGCCGATAGAAGGCTCTAAACTGGCGGGAGAACCTATACAAGACCTCATTTTTAGTGTTTTCCAAGATAATCCAGACGGGCGTTTTGACCCTAAACACATTGTCACGATGACGGGTATTCGCAATAATGCGGACTCGGTGGCTACGGCGATGGAGAAAATGGCGCACGCGGGGTTATTGGTGCAGCTGCCGAATGGGCGGTATAAAATAGCCTCAAAAGCGATTATCGACCGCGATGGCAAAAAACGCGAATTGGTTGGCACTGTCGATATGACCATGAATGGCGCAGCATTTATCGTGGTGGACGGCCGCCGCGATGACGTTTTTGTGAGCGACCGCAACCTCAATTTTGCCTTAGACGGCGATTCCGTCGCTATTGCCCTCTTTCCACGAGGCAATGGCAAGCGCATAGAGGGCGAAGTGGTGGAAGTACTGAAACGCGCAAACGCTAATTTTATCGGATTATTGCACGTTTTCGGAAAATATGCCTTCGTTGTCCCCGACAAAGACAATATGCACGTCGATATCTTCGTCCCCTTAGACCAACTTCAAGGCGGTAAAAATGGCGAAAAAGTAGTCGTGAAAATTATGCAATGGCATGGTAAAAAAGACAAAAACCCCATCGGGAAAGTCACAACTGTTTTGGGCGAACCCGGAAGTTCGGACATTGCGATGAAATCTATTTTGGTAAATGCGGGTTTCAACCTCGAGTTTCCTGAAAATGTGCATGAAGAAGCCGAACTATTAGATAGCGAAATTGGTGCAGAAGAGTTGGCTTCGCGCCGCGATTTTAGAAGCATTACCACGTTTACCATCGACCCCGAAGATGCCAAAGATTTTGATGACGCGCTCAGTATCAGCCGCGACGTGGAAGGCAATATCGAGGTTGGCGTACACATCGCCGATGTCACGCATTATGTCCGCCCTTCGAGTGCGATGGACGAAGAGGCTTATCGCCGAAGCACGTCGGTTTATCTGGTCGATAGAGTATTGCCGATGCTGCCCGAAAAAATATCGAACGAGCTTTGCTCACTCCGCCCGAATGAAGATAAACGCACCTTTTCGGTTGTTTTTACCTTTAATAAGGACTTTAAAATGGTTGACCGTTGGTACGGAAAAACGTATATTCACAGCAATCGACGCTTTTCTTACGAAGAAGCCCAAGTTGTTTTGGAAACAGGCGAAGGCGATTTTGCCGACGAACTATTGCTGCTAGACAAAATTGCGAAGAAAATGCGCGACGAAAAGTTTAAAAACGGAGCCATCAATTTCGACTCGCCCGAAGTGCGTTTCAAGCTCGACGAAACGGGTAAACCCATCGATGTGTATGTAAAAGAGCGCAAAGAGGCGCACTTGCTCATCGAGGATTTTATGCTTGCCGCAAACCGCGCTGTTGCCGAATACATCGAGCATTTACAAGCCGGACAAGCCGAAATTCCGTTTGTTTACCGCATACACGACGAACCCGACTTGGATAAATTAGCCGATTTTGCTTTGTATTGCAAAAGTCTGGGCGTGAAAATGAAATTAGATACGCCGCAGCAAGTCGCACATTCGTTCAACGAATTGGTGAAAGAATCGGCAGAGCGCGACGATTTAAAGGTTTTATTGCCTTTAGCCATTCGCACGATGGCAAAAGCAGAGTACAGTTCCACGAATATCGGGCATTACGGCTTGGCTTTTTCGCATTACTCGCACTTCACTTCGCCTATTCGCCGCTATTCCGACGTATTAGCGCACCGCATTTTATATAAAAATATTATAAAACCGCCATTCCGCACCGAAAAAGACAAATTGCAAGACCGTTGTAAACATATTTCTACGATGGAGCGTCGCGCAATGGACGCAGAACGGCAATCGGTTCGCTATAAACAA
>JBEEMU010000110.1:0-6852 GCA_041192485.1 Bacteroidota bacterium
CGCGCTGTATCATCAGCGTAGCGCGGGTAAAGGTAGTTGCATTAAAGGCTTTATTATAGCTTGCGCCAAAAATACCCAAACGGGAGTGGAAATATTGGTCGCGGTCGTTTTGCGCATACAAATCAGTGCCTGTTGCTTTTTTCTTATCAGATACCAAAATGTCGATATCGCTGGTTCCGCCTACGCCAAAAACGGCGATAGAAGCGTTGTTTTTCAAGGGGAAGTTGAAGCGGAATGCGCCGTCTTGATAGCGTGGAATTGCGTCGGTCCCGAAATTGATGCCCAAATAGCCGATTACCGACAAGGTTGAGTAGCGGTAAGACGCAATCCAAGAGGATTTGCTGTTTTTAGAGAACGGCCCTTCGGCTAACACTTCGGTACCCAAAAAGCCAAATTGCCCCGAAAACTCGTATTTTTCATTATTTCCGTTCCGCATACGCAAATCGAAGGCTCCGGCTATGCTATTGCCATAGTCGGCGGGAAATGCGCCCGTATAAAAGTCGGAATTGCCCAGCCATTTATTGTTTAAAATAGAAACGGGGCTTCCGCCGGTGCCAGGTGTGCTAAAATGGTTTGGGTTGAAAATATCTACGCCTTCAAACCGCCATAATACGCTGCTCGGCGAGTTGCCGCGAATGACAATATCGTTGCGCGAATCGTCGGCTCCCTGCACGCCCGCAAAGTTAGAAGCCATACGCGCAGGGTCGCCGCGACTGCCTGCATAACGCTCGGTTTCTTCGATGCTAAACGGCCGTGCGCTCACAGTTGCCATTTCGTTGCGCACTTCGCCGCGTTTTGTAGCCGTGATGACTACTTCTTTTTGCTCGATAACACTTTCTTCTAAACTGAAATCCATGACTACTTCTTTGCCACTATTCACTATCACATTTTCCACGGTTTGCGGCTTATAACCTAGTAGCGAAATAGTGAGCGTGTGCCGCCCTAACGACACTCCTTCGATACGATATACGCCGCTCTCGTCGGCTGTTGTGCCTTGCAACGGGTTAGCCGTTGCAATAACGACCGTTGCGCCTGCCAACGGAAATTTGCTTTCTTTATCGAGAATAAGGCCTCGAATAGTTTGTGTTGAATTTGTCGGGGTTGTCGGGGTTTTCTGGGCAAAAAGCGCGAGAATGGTGCAATTTAGGGCAAAAACAAGGAGAAAACGGTTCATATAGTGCATTTTGTGATTAAAAATAGGATAATTGTTTAGGCCTGCGATTTAAACTTCGTTTAAATCGCAGGCCTAAACAATTACGTTATCTTTTACCCATTCCTTACATATCGCCATGTTCGCGATGCGGCAAAGAGAGTTTTTCCTGTTCTTTTTCGTCCCAGAGTTCGCGGGCTTGTTCAATCCATCGGCCGCGTTTGATGCGGTCGGAAAAGAAACCAATAGCGGCGGTTAAAATATCGATAAAATCGTCGTCTAATAAGCTAACTTGTTCGTAAGTATAAATACCAACAGCATTTAGTTTCTCTTCGATAAACGGGCCGATGCCATTAATGCGCTTCAAGTCATCTTTTTGCGCAGCACTTGCATAAGGAAGCGAGTTTTCAATCAAATCTTTTAGCTGAACGAGCGCATCTTTTTGCGAAAGCAACACTTCGTCGGCGTGGTCTTCTTTTTTGCCTTTTTTACTATTTACCACATAAACGCGGCGCACATCTTCCGACTCTTTTTTCTGTAAAAGGGTTTCTAAGGAGTGCGATGTTTCGTGTAGTGTGCGTTGCAAGTCGTCGCGTTCTTGCTCTAAGAGCGTGTTCACATAGCGGAGCGAGTTCACGTCTTCGCGCAATTGTTTAAGCATATTTTCGTCAATATTGCCTAATCGCTTGCGTAGTTCGGTCATTTCTTCTTCCGCACTCGTTACTTGAGCGGCGGCCATGCGTATTTCGCGTTGATGCAGGGTTGCCGCTGCACGAAAGTCAGTGATTTGCTCATTTAGCGCGGCGAATCGGTTGCCTGTTTGGCCTAACTCGGTGTTAGCAGTAGTTAGTTCGTCATTCAACTGTCCATAACGGGTTTCCCCTTCGCGTAATTGGCGATTGAGACGGTCAATTTCTATATTTTGACGCTTAAGGTCGGCTTCACGCACCGAAAAGCGTTCTTGCCAACTGCGCACTTCATTTTTACTTGCATCTTGGTCGAGTAAGGCTCCGTCGCGCTCGCGCTTGAGGGCGTTTGTTTTTCGTAAACTCGACAATCTGCCAGCGACAAAGCCAATTAAAAAAGCTAATGTCAAAAAAGCCACTAAGACAATGCTTTCCTGCATAGCCATTCCTTCAAGAAAATCCATAGTTAAAAATGTGGTATTATAGGTAAATATGTGTCCTTAGATATGTGATAGGTGATATAAGTCACTAATAATCAATTCGTTATTTTATTTCTATCTCGAATCGTTGATTTTTCAAAACAGGTTGCAAGTTATTGACACCTGCTAATTGAGTAGCATCAACAATTATATTTAATTTTATATTATTTGATAGCAAACCTAGTGCCATAAAATGTTGATGCAGGATTTGAGTGCGTTCAAACGCTGTCTTTTGCTCCGATTTGTCGGTAATATAGCTATTAATGGCTATTTTTGTGTTTTGATGGGCGGCGGTAAATAAGCGCAATGAATCCGAGTAATTAATAAACGCAGATTTTGGCTGCAAGGTTGCATCGCCCTCGATAAAATTATCGGAATAAAACGTCATTTTTTTAAAGCGGTACGACATAAGCGGCACTTCCACGGGCAATAATTTAAACGAAATTTGCGGTTCTATATCATTTACAGTAATAATATCGTCTATTTCTACTTGTTTTTCGTTTATTTTGTGGTTGTTTTCAATAGTTAAAATAGCTTTTCGCACTAAATCGGCGCGGCGCAATCCCTCGCTTTCATAGTAGGCTGTAACGGGTTCGTTCATAAATGCCGAACCGACGATACAAAGTTTTACATTCGGGTTTTTTTCCAAAAAATCGATGGCTTTGCGAATAAATAAGCGGTTATTTTCGCTAAGTGTCGCGTTTTGACTTGTATGTGTCAGCTTAAAACGCTCAAACCCACCAAACAGCAACGAGTCGCTGTAGTACAAGCTTGTTGTATTTTTCAATACAGGCGCATCGTTGGAAATACTGTTTACATAAAGCCTATCATCGCACTGATGCCAAATTTTGCATAAAGCATACTGCCGAGTAAGATAGACAAAAGCGGTAAAAAACAAGAAGCCAATAAAAAAAGCTCGCATTGATTGATGACATAGTGGGTCAAAAGACGAGTAAAACTAACTAAGTTATCTTTTACCCATTCCTAAATATGGTATGCTACTACTTACTGTTTTGTAATAAGTTAAACGTGTTTGAATGTACTTGCTTTCCTTATAGGCACAAATGTAGGTGTTTTTTTCGTAATAAGTAGTTTTTATTTAAAACCTGCCTTAAATTTTATACATTTATTAAGTAGTAGTATATGAATATTCCTGGTTTTGAAGCCCTGTCAAACGGGATACTTTCGGGTAATGATAACCGTGTTTATTTAGCCGCAGACGCTTACTTCTTGGGCTTGCGCATAAAAAATGGCACGTTCGGCATAAAGTTTATCATAAAAGGCGGAAACTAAATTTTTTTTTTCGTTTAAATCGATGTCATTTTTTAAAATAGTTTGCCATAGAGGGCGCTCTGAATCGGCTAATAAACGAGCGACGACGGTTTCCTTTGGCGTGTTCAGCCAAACCGTAGTGCCGTGCGTATTCATAAAATTTATATTATCGTAAAAACAAGCTGTTCCGCCGCCTGTTGCTACAATAGTTTCTTTTTTCTGGGCAAAAGTATGCAAGATGTCGCGCTCTATTTCGCGAAAGTGGGCTTCGCCTTGCTCGGCAAATAAATGGCGAATAGTTGTTCCGTGGATTTTCTCAATTTCGGCATCTAAGTCGTAGAAAGCAAAATTTAATTGCTCCGATAAGCATTTGCCATAGCTTGTTTTGCCTGCGGCGGGCATTCCAATTAAAAAAATAGCCATTGATATTTCGTTGTTTGTGATGCGTTGTTCGTGGCTGAGTGATGCGTTTAACACATACGAGCTACCGCTTAAACGTCATATCCAAGTCCTCGTCGCCTTGTTGGTAAGGCACGAAGGTCATAATAAATTGAAACATTTCGTCGGTTGTGCGCATCGATCCGTTGCGTTCGGCTACGGTTTTAGGCGGATTATTCGGGTTTAACGGGTTGTTTTTCGTGTTGTCAAACGTGCCTTTTACCAAAATTTCCGTTCCCTTTTCCAAGTGTAACGGGTGTTTGTAAGTGTAGTAATATTGCCAACGAAAATCCCATTTATTGATGCGAATAAGCGGAATCGTGTCTTTTTTATTCGCAGAAATGGCGTAGGCCGTGAAGACTTTGCCCAAAAGGTGCATATGCGGATTGATGGTGAGCAGCGAAATATCGTCTAAAATAACGCCGCGTGTGGTAAAAGTCATCACCGTATCGGGCGGTATGACCAATTTTGGGACAATTTCGGAGATGCCGAGTGTGCCGAGTTGCAACTCTTTTGTCGGACGAGTAGGCGGCTTGTCAGAGAAAAAGAAATTGATTTTTGAGTGTTCTAAAAGGTCTTTCGCGGAGGGGCCGTAATGCAAATCGTTGATAAGCAAAACGCCTTTCTTTTTGATGTGATAGCCGCCGATATTATGCGGGTAAAATGCGGGTTCCACGCCGGGTAAGTAATTGCAAACCAAGGGGATAAGCGTGGGATAGCTGCCGTCGTCGTTCATCAAATCTAAGGCTTTGAAAGCGGCATCGCGGTCGATTTTTTCATTGTCCACCCATCGTGCGCCGTTCCAAACGCTGCCTTTTTTGCCCTCTTCGTATTGTATCAAATGGCCGTTCACATGATGCACTAATTTTCGGTCGCCTGGCACAAATTCAAAGCCGCGAATAAACGTATCTTGCGGCAATTCATAAGGTATTTTTACCATTAAAAAACGGTCGCTAAAATCGCCTTTTACGGGGTAAGGCTCCATTTTTGCCACATAGTCGGGTGTGCCTACTGCCGAACCGACGGGATATTCGGGCGGTTTCGGTGCAATTGCCAAGTTTCCTGCTTGTGCGCCCTGCTGATACCATCGCTGAATAAGGTCTATTTGATAGCGAGTCAATCGCTTCTCTCCCAAGAAATCGCGGAAATCGTGGTCGGCAGGCCAGGGCGGCATAAACCGCATTTTTGTCACGGCAGCCATTGTTTTTGCTTTGCGTTTAGCGTCGTCGTAGGTTAATAGGCTAAACGGCCCCGCCCCGTTTGGTCGGTGACACGGCACGCATTTCTCATAAACTAAGGGTGCAATATGCTCCGAATAAGTCACATTTTCGGGTAAACTTTCTTCATTCCCACAGGAATAAAAAAGAAACGAACCAAGAAGCATTGCCGCAAATACAAGAACTGTTTTTTTTAGCATAAAAATGTTTTTTGCGATAAATTGATCGGTAGAGCGGAGAAGTACACAAAGGGTTAAAATCGGCCGTCGCGATGCGACTTGATACTCTTTCCTCTTTAAGCATTGGGTTAGAATCTTCTTCAAACCCTCTTTAAACCCTCTTCAAACCCTCTTTAAACCCTCTTTAAACCCTCTTTAAACCTTCATTAAACCCTCTTCAAACCTTGGACTGTGAAGCTCTACGTTTAAAAAACTGTCGTATTTTAAAGGGAAACGCGAGTTTAGGGGTACTTCTAAATAATTACGGTCTGTCTTTCACAATCGATACATTTTCCGTGCGGCATCGCCCATAATCGTAATTGCTAATTTGCGGGGCAAGAGGCGTTGCATGAAAAAAGTAATCCATTTATTGCTGCTGCCCGACACAAACGAAGGCGTTTTTCCTATTTTTTGGAAACATTCGGCTACCACCTCTTTCGGTTCTTGGACGGGGGCATCGAAAAATCCAATTTTTTCGGGTTTCGTGTTAATGAAGTTCGGCGTTGCCGTTGCCCCTGCGCAACAGGCGATAACATCAACGCCTTTTGTCCGCCATTCATACCAAAGCCCTTCGGCCAGAACGCGGTCGAAGGCTTTTGTGGCAGCATACATCGATAGAAAGCCGCTGCCTTGAAAGCCTGCCAACGAAGCCATCAACACAATTGCGCCTCTGCCTTTTTGCAGCATCGGGTCGCCAAATAGGTGCAAGATATTCATGGGTGTCACCATATTCGCTTGCGCTATTTGATTATGATGCGCCATCGTATTTTTCTCAAATTCGCCGATATAAGGGATTGCCGCATTATAAACCAACAGGTTTATTTCCCTGTCTGCCAACTTTTCTTTTAAGTCGCTCGCAGCAGCGGCTTGCGCCAAATCGCAGGAAATACAGGTAGCCAGAATGCCGTATTCGGCACTTAAAGCGGTTGCCAACTCCTGCAAAGGGGCTGGGCGACGGGCTACTAAAACGAGGTCGAAGCCCGCTGCGGCTAAGTAACGCGCATATTCGGCACCAAGACCCTCCGACGCGCCTGCGACCAGCGCGGTTTTGCCGTATTTTTCTTTTAAAGTCATAGCTGCTTACAAATCTTTATAATTGATAATTTTGCCATTTTGCGTAATCGTATCAATGGCATTTTTATAAATACGAATACCGTTGCGGTCTTTAAATTGGTAGAAAAAATCTTTGTTGCCCACCACAATTAATAGGCGGCGAGCGCGGCTCAAACCCACGTTCAAGCGTTCGGGCGCACGGGCGAAACCAATATCCGTGTTCTCCGTAATCTTTCCGTTGGGAAGTTCCAATTTATTGCTTCTAACCGTAGAAACGATGACAATATTGCGCTCCATGCCCTGAAATTTGTCCACCGAGCGAATGCGCACAGGAATGCC
>JBEEMU010000111.1:0-7741 GCA_041192485.1 Bacteroidota bacterium
CAGTCGCAACTTCTAAAACTATTGTTTGCGCATTGATGCCGTAAACCGCACTTCCGTAAGTTTTTACGAGCATAGTTTTTTCGTTTTTAGTTGAAACATAAAATTTAAACGGCAAAGATACAAAAAGTGCCGATAGTTATAGCAACTATCCGCACTTTTTTTACGGTATCTTACGATATTTCTCAAATTGAGCTGGTATATCCACTAATTTTAATCAATTTTTAGGGTATTTAGGAATTTCGAAAGTAATATTTAAAACTTAACCCAAGTAGCAACGCTTTACGGTGTCTTGTTATCGGCATTTTTAGCTTGCGCAATGAGCCTTTTTCAACCCCGCTTTGCGAAACTCTGCGGTAACTCTGCGAAAGGCTGCGTTTAAAAAATAGCTCCGCGTTTCAGACCACAAACCACCTAAACAGTTACAAAAAAAGGTTAAAACGGATAAATTTTTAAAAAAATACCCTGTTTTTAAAAAAAACTACAAACTGCATTTTTGCCTTAGCTATTCTATTTTACTTACAAACTTTTTTTTTAACCTTGAAAATGAAAAAAAAACGTAATTTTGCGTTCTTTTTATATCGCCTATCCGCTTCTCGTTTTTTGTGAGCGAGATTGAACACAGATTAAACGGATAAATCACGCTGCTTACCTCTATAAAAATAGTTTTATGCAATCATTTTTCAGAGTAAACGAATATAAAGTGCTGCTTTATAGAATTTTTTTAGTTTTCATCTTCTATTTTTTGGCTCGCATTTTGTTTTATTATTTCAATAGCGATGCCTTAGCTGTTGATTCGTTAGGCGAGTTTATGCGGCTGTCTTACTATGGTTTGGCATTCGATACTACCGCTATTTTTTATATCAATGCCTTGTTTATTTTGTGTTCGATACTTCCCTTTCGGGTAAATAACAGACCAAAATACCAACGTTTTCTATTCTATTTATACTTCGCAACTAATTTGCTAACTTACGCAACTAATTTTGTTGATTTTATTTATTACAAATATAATTTCAGTAGAACGACTATTGCCGTATTAGATGTTTTGCAACACGAGTCGAATGCGAATAGTATGCTCTTGCGCTTTTTGTTTTCTTATTGGCACGTCACGCTCTTGTTTTTTGCGACAGCCGCTGCGTGGGTTTATTTATACAAACGAATAAACGTAAGCGAAGAAGCCTTTGTTGGTAGCAAATTAAACTATTATTTGTCGTCGATTATTGCTTTTTTTACCATTATAACGCTGATGATTGGCGGTATCCGCGGCGATTTCAAAAAAAGCACCCGCCCTATCAATATTATAGACGCAAACCGACACACAAACAAGGTGCAACACGCTGATATTGTGTTGAATACGCCATTTGCGATTATCCGAACGTTTAATGCAACATCGTTTAAAAAGCTAAATTTGGTTTCTAATGATAGGGTCAATA
The DNA here is from genome assembly GCA_041192485.1 of Bacteroidota bacterium. GTDB lineage: Bacteria > Bacteroidota > Bacteroidia > Chitinophagales > Saprospiraceae > JBEEMU01. Next base: position 1,431 of record JBEEMU010000111.1, read on the forward strand.
CCGAAGTTCGCCCGTTTAAACAGTATCAAAACAACCCGCAAACGCGCCCGAATATTGTCATTTTTATTACCGAAAGTTTTGGTAGAGAATACTGGGGTTCGTTCAATCGGAACACTGCAATTCCCAATTTTGTGAGCTATACGCCGTTTTTAGACTCGCTTTCGCAGGAAAGTTTGATTTTTACGAATGCGTATTGCAATGGAAGCAAGTCGATTCATGGTATGTCGTCGGTGTTGGCTGGCATTCCGTCGTTTAAAGATGCGTTCACCTCGTCGCCCTACCCGAAGCAAAAAATACAATCGCTCGTTTCTATTTTAAAAGAATTGGGCTACGACACGTCCTTTTTTCACGGAGCGGCGAACGGCTCGATGGGCTTTTTAGGCTTTGGCAATATTTTAGGCTTCGACCATTATTATGGCAAAACTGAATATAATAATGATGCCGATTTTGACGGAGCCTGGGGAATATGGGACGAGCCATTTTTCCAGTTTATGAAACAAACCCTAGACAAAAAGCAAAGACCCTTTCTTAGCACGATTTTTACGGTTTCGTCGCACGAACCTTACGTTGTTCCCGAAAAGTATAAAAATAAATTCCCGAAAGGCACTATTCCGATGCATCAGTGTGTGGGCTACACCGATTTTGCGTTTAAAAAGTTTTTTGAATCGGCGCAGAAAGCACCTTGGTTTAAAAACACTATTTTTATTATCACCGCCGACCACACCAATCAAATTGCCTATAAAGAATATAATAAAATCGTTAATCGCTATGCGGTTCCAATTTTGATATACAAACCCGACGGCTCGCTCAAAGGCGTGAATACCGAGCTGGCGCAGCAAATAGACATTTACCCGACGCTAATAGATATGATAGGCTATCAAAAACCGTTTAGAAGTTGGGGGCGCAGTTTATTAGGCGACACCCTAACAAGCCCTTTTGTATTAAATTATAATGGAAAAGAATATCAATTTATGAAAAATAACTACATTTGCACGTTTAATGGGAATAGCGCAACGGGTTTTTACCATATTGCCGACAAAAGTTTAGAAAAAAACCTTATTTCCAATAAAAATGCCGAAATGAACGCCTTAGAAATCACCACGAAGGCGTATTTACAAGATTATTTTAATCGGATTATCGATAAAAAGTTGGACGAAAAGAAATAAAAAAAGCGTAAAAATATTATTTTCAACACAAATAAATCATTTAATGTTTATGAAACAAACCATTTGGATTGCCATTTTGGGTTTTACCCTGCTCCATTCGACCGCTACTTTTGCGCAAGACGGCGACGACGAAACGCCTGCAAATGTAGTTAAGCTCAATGTAGGGAGCCTTTTTATGGCACACCTGAACTTGTCGTATCAACGCGCTTTGGGCAACCATTTTGCGGTGCAATGCTCAGGAATGTATGGCAATGTTAATTTGCCTATTGATATGAAACAATATATAGGCTTTAATATTGCTTACCTCAAAAGCGTTAACTATGAAGGCTGGGGTGTAGTACCCGAACTGCGCTATTATCCGCTTAATATTACGTCTGCGCCGCGCGGCTGGTATTTGAATGCGTTTTACCAGTTTCGGCAAGCAAATATTAAAAACTGCGTAGATGAACAAATTGTAAGCAATCCGAAGCAATACACCGTTAATTTTCTTTTTACCTATACGGGCGTAGGCTTAGGCACGGGCTATCAATTTATGTTCGGCCCCAATAAACGAATTGTTATAGATGCGAATGTTGGACTCAAATACTCAACCCTTTCGATGCGTACGCGCTGGGACGGCATTTTTAAATTCGACCCAATTGAAAACCCTAGTAAACCAGGCGACTACTGGGTAAAGCCCGAAGATGCTGCAACCTTTCAAAACTATATAAATAACGAGATAGTTGGCAAAGTAAATAATCAAGAGATTGGGTTCGGCTTTTTAAGTGCCATTGATATTTTCCGGTCAGCTTTGTATCTTGGCTACGCATTTTAAGAAAACGGCTGGTGGAATATTGCAAATAATCAAACCAATCGAGCGAATAATTGTTTTAACAAGATGTGGAATAAAACCGTATCTTTGCCCCATATTTTACAAGTGCAATACAAATACATCGCATTGTGATAAACACGATGATTTTTTAATAAAATGGCAGTTACCGCCGGTATAAACGAAATTCAGCGCAGTATAACACCCGAACTGACAGAGTTTGAGGTGCGTTTTCGAGAAGTTATGCGGACAAAAGTGGCATTGCTTGATACGATTATGTATTATATCGTACAGCGAAAAGGCAAACAAGTGCGCCCGATGTTCATTTTCTTATGCGCAAAAGTATGCAACGACGGGAAAGTCGCCGATGCTACCTATCATGCCGCGTCGCTCGTAGAGCTTTTGCATACGGCAACACTGGTGCATGACGACGTAGTAGATGACTCGCTCGAAAGACGCAGTTATTTCAGTGTGAACGCCCTTTGGAAAAATAAAATCGCTGTGCTGGTAGGCGACTACCTCTTATCGCAAGGGCTTCTGCTGGCTATCGACAACGGCGAGTTTAAACTATTGCAATTGGTGTCGAAAGCCGTAAAAGATATGAGCGAAGGCGAGCTGCTGCAAATTGAAAAAGCTCGACGCTTGGATATTCGCGAAGAAATTTATTACGACATCATTGAGAAAAAAACAGCCTCGCTCATCGCCGCCGCTTGTGCAGCAGGAGCCGCCTCGGTAACTACCGACCCTGAAATTGTAGAAAAAATGCGCATTTTCGGGCAAAAAATCGGTATTGCTTTTCAAATAAAAGACGACCTATTCGATTTGGGCGACGATGATATTGGCAAACCACTCGGCATAGATATAAAAGAAAGGAAAATGACTTTACCGCTAATTTACGCCTTAGATAAAGCCCCCGCGAGTGAAAAACGGCGCATTATCAATTTGGTAAAAAATCATAATGAAAACCCTGAAAAAGTAGCCGAAGTCATTGATTTTGTGCGGAATAGCGGAGGTATGAAATATGCCCGCGAAGCCATGTATCGCTACCGTGCAGAGGCGTTTGCACTGCTGCACACCTTTCCCGAATCAGAATCGCGCAGGCATTTAGAGGGCTTAGTGAACTATGTGACAGAGCGGGTAAAGTAAGGGCATTTACAAAATAAATAAAGTATATAAATTTTCAAAAAAACAATGGATACCAATTTCCTAAAAGAATTAGGCCTATTAGGCAAGCAAAGCGGTACAAGCACAGGCAACGACTGGATGCCGCTGAATGACCGCGAAGTTATCACGTCTTTCTCGCCTGTAAACGGCGAAGTTATCGGCGAAGTGTCGGTGACAACACGCGCCGACTACGAACACGTTATTGCAACGGCCGAAGCGGCTTACAAGACTTGGCGACTCGTTCCTGCGCCAAAACGCGGCGAAATTGTGCGTCAGTATGGCGAGGCTTTGCGCAAATACAAACACCCGCTGGGGCAGCTTGTGAGCTACGAAATGGGTAAAAGTTTGCAAGAAGGCTTGGGTGAAGTGCAGGAAATGATTGATATTTGCGACTTTTCGGTGGGTTTATCGCGCCAATTATACGGCTTAACCATGCACTCGGAGCGTTCGGCACACCGAATGTATGAGCAATGGCACGCTATCGGCATCGTCGGCATCATTTCTGCGTTCAATTTCCCCGTAGCAGTTTGGTCTTGGAACTCGATGATTGCCTTGGTTTGCGGCGATGTTTGCGTATGGAAAGCCAGCGAGAAAACGCCGCTTTGCGCCGTGGCCTGCCACCGTATTTTGCAAGCTGTATTGAAGGCAAACGATTTGCCAGAAGGCATTTCCTCAATCATCACCGGCAATTATCAAGTGGGCGAATGGATGACAACCGACAAACGAGTGCCATTGATTTCGGCAACAGGCAGTACGCGCATGGGCAAAATAGTGGCACAAACGGTTGGCGGACGCTTAGGCAAAACGCTGTTAGAATTGGGCGGCAATAATGCCATTATCATCACCGAATCGGCTGATTTGAAAATAGTGGTGCCAGGCGCAGTTTTTGGCGCAGTAGGTACGGCTGGGCAACGCTGCACAACAACACGCCGCTTGATTATTCACGAAAGTCAATACGAAACCATTAAGCAAGTTTTGGCGAAAGCCTATACACAATTGCGCATCGGCAACCCCTTAGATAGCAATAATCATGTTGGGCCACTGATTGATAAAGATGCGGTAAAGGCTTATTTACACGCCATCGAACAGGCAAAAGCCGAAGGCGGAACGATAGTAGTGGAAGGCGGCGTATTGGAAGGCGCAGGCTACGAAAGCGGTTGCTATGTGAAACCTTGCATGATTGAAGCGCAAAATAGTTTCAGCATTGTGCAGCACGAAACATTTGCCCCGATTGTTTATTTGATGAAATACTCGACCTTAGACGAAGCAATTGCGCTGCAAAACGACGTTCCGCAAGGGCTTTCATCGGCAATTATGACGAATAATTTGCGCGAAGCAGAACTTTTCCTTTCTACCGCTGGCTCCGATTGCGGCATTGCGAATGTGAATATCGGCACGAGTGGCGCAGAAATTGGCGGCGCATTTGGCGGCGAAAAAGAAACAGGTGGCGGCCGCGAAAGCGGGTCTGACTCCTGGAAAGCGTATATGCGTCGTCAAACGAATACGATTAATTATTCTACGACATTGCCTTTGGCACAAGGCATCAAATTTGATTTGTAAAAAAATGAAAAAAAGGTTTGGTTAATAGTGAATAAAATGAAACGCGGCGCAACTCTCTCCGAGAACTTGCGCCGCGCTTTTTTATAAACTGCCCCAGTTATCACCTTCTATAAGAAGCCGAGTTTGCCTCAAATCCACGTTGCCGCCTGTCTTTAAAGAACGTGTAGCGGGGTGGAAAAGAGGGTGCGAATAAACTCGAAATCGGTGTGTTCGGCAGGTTTAATCATTTTAAAAACAAATTATTTTGTTATAAATTTTTATAGATGACAAAAGTAGCGTAATTTTGCGACAAAAATAACGGTATTTTGAAATTTATAGCCAAAATTGCGCCCTACTGGGGCATCATTTATGTGGCCGCAGGACTGATTATCGGCTTGCAGCACTATATGTGGCACGATGCGAGCCACTACAATAATTTCATGATATTTCGCGCATCATTCGGGCATTTATTAGCCAAAACGAATTTGCATAGCGAATATCCGAGCGAATACGGCGATATTTTTTTATACGCGCCGCCTGCCGCCGTTTTCTTCGCGCCACTCTATTTTTTACCAACGCTGCCTGCCCTGCTGCTTTGGCAATTGCTTACAGGCTTGGTGGTTTGGGCAGCTATCAATCGGCTGCCTATTAGCGAAAGCAATAAACAGTTTATCGCGTGGTTCTGTTTTGTAGAATACACCATTTCATTACACAATTTCCAAACAAATGCTTGGATTTTAGCCTTCATTTTGCTTACTTTTTCTTACTATGAGCAAAAAAAAGGCCTATTTGCCGCTTTTTTCCCGATGGCAGGCTTTTTTATAAAAGGATTTGGCGGCGTTGGCGGCTTTTTACTGCCATTTTATCCTAATTTTTGGAAAAATGGCTTTATTTATCTTTTTTGGACAATTATCATCGGCATTTCACCCTGTTTTTTTGTCGGTTTTAGCGAATTGCCGCGCTTATACAGCGAATGGTGGAGCTGCTTGGCAACCGACCACGCCATTACTTACAATATGATGTCGGTCATGGGCGTTTTAGATGCCTTTGCGCCAAACCTCATTTCACACGCCCACACACAACTGATAGCTTTAGCTTTATTATTTTTATTTTTACTATTTTGCTATTTAAAACGAGAAAATACCTTACATTTGCGGTTGCAAGTGTTGTCATTCCTGCTGCTGTGGATTGTTTTATTCAACCATGCCGCCGAATCTTGTACCTATGTCATCGCCATTTTTGGAGCAGCTATTTGGTATAAAACCAGCCCGACTACCCGTTTAAATACCGCCCTACTTCTGTTTGTGTTGATTTTAACGAGCCTTTCAACCACCGATTTTTTTCCAAAATTTATTCGCAATACCTATATTTATCCATACTCTTTAAAGGTAATTCCTGTTTTTTGTGTCTGGTTAAAATTGCAATATCAACTGTATTTTGAGAAAATCGAATCGGCAGCCATTTCCTTCGAACTCTAAATGACCACTTACTCGACGATGCACACCTTTCAATCATTTTCAGACCTTGACGAGTTTGTTTGCGCGGTTTTTGCCGTCTGAAAGTAAATAAGTAATAGTCTATAAATAATCATTTTTTATCAATCATTTTCTTCTAATCTTTATCTTAACGATATG
>JBEEMU010000112.1:0-3250 GCA_041192485.1 Bacteroidota bacterium
TCGGTTTATCGTTCGCAACGTGTTGGCAACCGATTTGGGCATTATCGCGAAGCGCGGCAACGACGGCTCTTTGACCGCCGCAGTCACGAATATCAGCACGACCGACCCCGTTGAAAACGTCACGCTAACGTGGTGCGACATTGCGGGAACGCCATTAGCGCAAGCCAAAACCGATGCAGAAGGCTTTGCTACCGCCCGAAGCGAGCGAAAACCACGCTTTTTATTAGCAAGTTTAGAGAAACAATGCACTTATTTGAAATTAGACGACGGCTATGCCAATTCGCTTTCCAAATTCAATGTCGATGGCGGCGAGAGGCATAAGAATGGATTGAATGGCTATCTTTATGGCGAACGCGGCGTTTGGCGGCCAGGCGACTCCTTGTTCCTGACTTTTATTTTGCAAGACAAATTCAATTTTTCCAGCGATTTTATGGACGCTACGGCATTGCCGAAAGGCAAAAAAGACGGCACACTCCTAGATAAATTATTGGGTAAAAATCCGCCGCCGCTGCCCGTCGATAGCCGCTTAGACGTGCAGCACCCTGTCACCTTAGAGCTGTATGACCCGCAAGGCAAGCTGCATCGACGCATCGTGAAAGTGACAAACGAGCATGGTTTATACGATTTCAGAACCGCAACCGACCCGTCAGCACCGACGGGTGCGTGGGAAGCAAGGGTGTTGGTAGGGAATGCCGAATTTTCAAAAACATTGAAAATAGAAACGGTAAAACCGAACCGTTTGAAAATAAAATTGGACTGGGGCAAGGAGTCGCTGAGTGTGCGCGACACGGGTTTAATCGGCAAATTAAGCGTGGCGTGGTTGCACGGTGCGGTGGCGAAAAGCCTACAAACCGATGTGCAGGTGAGCTTAATCCCGCAGGCTACCAACTTTGCAGGCTATGAAGATTATAATTTTATAAACCCGACTATTTCCTACAATCCCGAGCCGCAAAAGCTCTTCGACGCGCCTATTTCGCCTGAAGGAACTGCCGATGTGCCGTTCAATTTGCATTTTACGGGCGCAACAGGCTTGCTAAATGCGCGGTTTTATGTGCGCTCGTTCGAGAAAGGCGGCGATATGAGTTTCAACAACTTTTTCGTGCCGATTTCGCCCTACACAGGCTATGTTGGCATGAAGCCGCCTAAAAATTATGGTAGAAATTACCTCCATATTTTAAAAGATAATGCCATCGAATTAGTGACGGTGAATGAAAAAGGAAAGCCCCTTGCGGGAAATGATTTGGTGGTGCATACTTACAGGTTGAGCTGGAAATGGTGGTGGGACAGCGGCGAATCGAGCAGTATTTCGGGCTTTAAAAGCAGCACTACCCACGATTCTATTGACGGCAAAACGATGACGACAAATGCCGCAGGCAAAGCCGTTTACACCTTCAAACCGAAAGAATGGGGGCGTTATTTAATCTTGGTGGAAAATAAAACAACGGGGCATAGCACGGGTTCTATCCTTTATACCGACTATAAACGCGGAAAAGATGGCGCGGGCGAAGAAGAAGGGCAAGAATATGAAAACCCGCGCGAAACTGCCGCAAAATTGGTGGTTAGTTGCGATAAAACAAGCTATAAAACAGGTGAAACCGTCAATTTGACTGTTCCTACGGGCGAAAATGGGCGCGTTTTGGTCAGTTTGGAGAATGGGAGCCATGTTTTGCAAGCCTTTTGGGCAAAACCCACAAAAGGGCAAACCAAGGTCAGTTTTAAGGCTACTGCCGAAATGTCGCCCAATATTTACGCACACGTCACCTATATTCAGCCACACGCGCAGGTGCAAAACGACCTGCCGATTCGCCTATACGGAGCCGTTCCTATCGAGGTAGAAAACCCGAAAGCACACCTGTTGCCCGTTATTGAAATGGCAGAAAAAGTGCGCCCAGAAGAGCCGTTTTCTATAAAAATAAAAGAATCGGGCGGTCAGGCAATGGCATACACAATTGATATTGTAGATGAAGGCTTGTTAGACCTTACGGGCTTCCGAACCCCTAACCCGTACAAAACTTTTTATGAAAAAGAAGCCCTTGGCGTAAAAACGTGGGACGTTTACGACTATATTTTGGGGGCGTTTGGGAGTACGATTCAGCATATTTTGTCGCTCGGCGGCGACGAAGCGAACGCAAAGGCGAAAGGGCGCAAAGCCAATAGGTTTAAGCCTACGGTCGTGCATTTGGGGCCGTTTTATGTGGAAGCAGGCAAAACCGCCAACCATTCGGTGACGCTGCCTAATTATGTGGGCAGTGTCCGCGTGATGGTTGTGGCCGCACAGCAAGGCACAACCGCTGCTTACGGGTCGGCCGAAACAACCGCAAAAGTGCAGAAACCATTGATGTTGTTAGTGACTGCGCCGCGCGTTTTATCGCCTACCGAGTCTATCAAACTGCCTGTAGATTTGTTTGCCATGGAGCCTTCTATTAAAAATGTGCATATCAGCCTTGCGGCAAATGACTGTTTTGAAATCGTGGGCGAGTCGCAAAAAGACGTGCATTTTGATAAACCGACCGACGAAACCATCTCCTTTGACATAAAAGTAAAACAGAAAATAGGCATCGGAAAAATAACGGTGATAGCGATGGGCAATGGCGAAACGGCGAAACAGGAAATAGAGTTAGAGGTTCGCAACCCGAATCCCGTTGTGACGGAAATAAAAGAAACGATTTTGCAACCGAATACTTCGTGGGAACAAGCGTGGGCGCAATTAGGCGTAGAAGGCACGAATAAAGGCGTTTTGGAGATTAGCACGATGCCTGCCATCAATTTGGCGCAACATTTAGATTACCTTATTACTTATCCGCACGGCTGCATCGAGCAAACTACCAGCGGCGCGTTTCCGCAATTATACGTTGGCAAACTCACGCCTTTAACGCCGAAACAGCAAACCGAAATACAGGAAAATATCAAATCGGTAATTTCCACGCTGCGGCATTTCCAAACGCCCGAAGGCGGTTTTGCGTATTGGGAAGGCGAATATTACCCCTCTACTTGGGGAACTTGCTATGCCGGGCATTTCTTATTGGAAGCGCAAGCCCAGGGCTACCCGTTGCCGCCGAGCGTCTTAGAAAACTGGGTAAGCTTTCAGCAACGCGCCGCACGGGTGTGGACGCAAACCCAAGATTTGCGCAGTCTTAACCATGTTTTTGAAAACGACTATCGCGATAACGAGCAAATAGAACAGGCTTACCGCCTTTTCACGCTCGCCCTCGCCAATAAGCCCGAAAACGGCGCAATGAACCGTCTGCAA
>JBEEMU010000113.1:0-6079 GCA_041192485.1 Bacteroidota bacterium
GATAAGGAAGGAAATACTTGGTTGGTTGGACAGTTTAGATACACGCTAAACCGCTACTCGTGGGAAATACCCGAAGGCGGCGGTAAAATAGGGGTTCCGCCCTTAGAATCTGCACAACGCGAACTGCTGGAAGAAACGGGTATTTCGGCAAAAAAATGGACGCAAATCCTCGAATTACACACGTCGAATAGTGTGACTGACGAGTACGGGATTGCCTATTTAGCCGAAGAGTTGAGTTTTGGCGAGGCAATGCCCGAAGAAAGCGAAGATTTACAGGTGCGGAAATTGCCCTTTAGCGAAGCGGTAAATATGGTTTTAAATGGCGAAATTACCGACGCTTTAGCCATGACTGCGATTATGAAAGTGCATATTTTGCGGCAGCAGAATGGGTAAGGAACGTGTGAAGGATAACCTTGGGCAGGTTTTGCGAAGGGTTTTGGCGTGAAGCCAGGCAAATTTTGAGTTCAACGCCCTATTTAACAGGGTTTAATGTAGCAATTATTTATACACTCCTATATCACTCTTCTGCCAAGTTCTCGACTTAAAACAGCTATTTCTTTGTCCAAATTACTTAGGAAACGCTGATGTGCTTTGGTTTCGGGGTGTAGTGCGCGATGATTTTGCGCCGTTCGTATTTTATGCAGACGTGTATTGAGTGCTTGTGTTTCGTTTGTAAAAAATGTTTCGCCAAATTTCTCCCAAATATAAGCAATTGCCTGCGCATTTGGGTGCAAAAAATCATCGGCATAGTAGCGGTAATCGCGTAAATCATCTATCAAATATTCGTAGGCAGGGAAATAATAACATTCCGAAAATTGAGCGCATAATTCTTCAACTGCCAAAAGCAATATTGCTTTACTTCGCGCACTTTCTACGATTCCTTCGCGCAAATATCGGACGGGACTGACTGATATAATAATTTGTAAGTCGTTTTTTTCTAAGTCGTTTTTTTCTAAGTCGTTTTTTTGTAAGTCGTTTTTTTGTAAGTCGTTTTTTTTACAAATTACTTTTTCAAAAACTTCACTCAACGACGCTACTGTTTCTGCCACCGAAATTCGGCGTTTGCCAAATAGAGCGGCAGGCTGTTTATGGCAATTAGCCACGGGCATTTGTGTTTTATTTTCAAAAAAAACTTGTGCAGTCCCCAAAGTTATCAACAAACGATTTGTGTTTTCAAAATGGTTTCGAGCGTTTTTCAACGAATCGTTTATCGTTTCTAAAAAAATACTTTTATCGGTATTATTATAATTAGAATGGTGCAAATAGCTGAAATACAATTCATTATGAAAATGAATATCGCTTTCGCTAAAAAAAGTATCCGTTGTCAGTAACTGTAATTGAGCAGCCACCGACAACGGATTATAAACAATACCAAACGGATTGATAAGCGTTGAAATAGTCGAGTGCAACAGGCGTTCGCCGATATTTTCAGCAAAACAAGAGCCTATTGCGATTATCGTATCTCGGTGCGATAGCCTAAAAGGAGCTTTTTCGCTACTCAATTCCGTGCGGTGTTGCATGACAAACGTTTATTAAATTTTACTCGATTAAAGCTTCGCCATTCCATTTGAAAATGGTTTTAGAGGTTGCCGAATTTTGATAAATAGTGCCGTCCCACTCAATTTCATCAGTATTAACCTTCAAAATACAGCCTTTTTTCGCACCTTTATCGCCATCAACCACAAAGGTTTCATGGTGCATCGGGTCGGTTCCTGGTTTTGCGCCTCCTTTTGCAGAACCTGCATAATTTAGTTTTTTGCCGTCCCAGATAACGAGTTCTTCCAATTCGGTGAACTCTCCGTGTTTTCCGCCCAAAATAATGGCATCATTTATTTTGTCGTAGCCCACATTATTCCGAATTTTATACGCATTATCAATAGACGTTGCTATTTTGAGCGTGGATAATAAGTCGCCATTTCGCGCCGCCATGATTACCCATTCTTTATCGTTATTGCGACGAATTAAAAAACTGATGGTTGCTTCTTTTTTGCTATCTGCCTGCAAATCAGATAGATAGCCGCCCCACAGATAGCCGTCGGTTTCAACGGTGTCTTGACGGATGACGATTTTATACCATACGGCTGTCACATTTTCAATAGTTGCGGATTCTTTTGTTGGCGATAAAACGGTAACTTCCGACCCCGCTGCCAAGCGCATCACAACATCGCTTTTCGTGTTCGGCTCTTTGCGAACATTCGCCTTTTCAGCCATCAAATAGGCTTTGTGCGCTTTGAATGGTTTTGGTTTTGCCAAAGGCAAGTTTTTAGATTTGTCCTTTTTGGCGGGTGCTATTTTCTCCGAGGGTGTTTTTTTCTCCGAAGTCGTGGTTTTAGCAGCCATTTTTTTAGTTTTTGCCTTTTTTTGAGCAAAAGAAGACGCGCTAACCAATAAGCAAAGGAAAAAAATGAGGATTTTTTTCATAAATGAGGTTTAATATTTTTAATGAATTGATGAATATGAGGTGCTGTGTATAAATATTCGCTACATTGAACCCTGTTTAATAGGGCATTTTTGGTATTTTAACTGACAAAAATACGACATTTTTTTAATTATAAGGTTTATTTACAAAAAATTATAAAAAATTATCGCACTCGCATGACAGTAATACCATCTCGAATAGGCAATAAAACAGCTTCTACCCGCGAATCGGCGGCTATTTTCTGATTAAAATCGTGTAAAATGGCGGAAGTTTTGTCTTTTTTTTCATTTAAAACCTTGCCATTCCACAAAACATTATCGGCTATAATAATACCGCCTTTTCGGGTGTGCGGCAAGACTAATTCTAAATAATCGGGATAGTCATTTTTACCTGCATCGATAAAAACAAGGTCGAAAGGACTTGGTAACGTGGGTATTATTTGCAAGGCATTGCCAATATGCAGCTGCAATTGCGCAGCTTGAGGCGAACGGTCAAAGTATTTACGAATAATGGTTTCTTGCTCTTCATTTACCTCGATAGTGTGTAAAACGCCGTCTTTATGCAGCCCTTTTGCCAAACATAAGGCGGAATAGCCCGTAAAAGTTCCGATTTCGAGTATCAAATGCGGCTGCAACATCGCACTAATGAGGTGCAATAATTGTCCTTGTATCTTACCCGACAGCATTTGCGGTTGTAGGCGCGTGCTGAATGTTTCGCGCACCAGTTCATTTAGCAAGGCATCGGGTGTGCTTGTATGCTTTTCGCAATAGGCGAATAATTCGTCAGAGGCTTCTAATCGACGCATTTTTTATAAAAATAGAGTTCAATATTTCCCTTCAATCGGCATTCGGCGGCCCATACCAAAGGCTTTGCTCGATACCCGCAAAATGGGAGGTGTTTGGAAACGTTTAAATTCGTTGATATTAACCATGCGCAACACGCGGCGAACTAAATTTTCGTCGTAGCCTTGTGCGATTATTTCCAACGGTCCTTCTCGTTGCTCGATATATTGATATAAAATTTGGTCTAAAATACCGTAATCGGGTAGCGAATCGCTGTCTTTTTGGTCGGGGCGCAATTCGGCGGAAGGTGGTTTTGTGATGCTATTTTCTGGGATAACTTCGCTATCTTTATTGATATAACGCGCCAACTCGAATACTTCGGTTTTATACACATCGCCCAAAACAGCTAATCCGCCAGCCATATCGCCATATAATGTTCCGTATCCAACGGCTGCTTCGCTTTTATTTGATGTATTTAAAAGCACATTACCAAATTTATTACTTAAAGCCATCAGTGTCACCATACGAATACGCGCTTGTATATTTTCTTCGGCAATATTAAAAGGAGTACCTTCAAAAAACGGTGCAAGGGTTTCGAGCATCGCTTCGAAGCCTTTTTTTATCGGGATAAGGTCGTGTGACATTCCTAAGTTCTCGGCGAGTTTGCGAGCATCAGCAACGCTGTGTTCCGACGAAAAACCACTTGGCAACATCACGCCGCGCACATTTTTTGCGCCAAGCGCACGACACGCTAAAGCGGCTACAACTGCGCTATCAATGCCGCCAGAAATACCCAAAATAGCCGTTTTAAAGCCCAGTTTGCCAAAATAATTTTGAATTCCGCAGACTAAGGCATCGTGAATCAAGGCCATTTTATCTTTCGTTTGTGTATTATTTACGCCTCCTTTTTCTACATCGGCAAGGTTGTAACAACGCATTTCTTCAATAAAATAAGGCAATTCGTCATACACATTTCCATCGGGCGACATCACAATAGAGCCGCCATCAAAGATAATTTCGGTGCTTGCGCCGCTATGATTAACGTAAAATATTGGCAACCCATAACGTATAGCATTCGCTTTAAGCACATGAATACGCTCGGCAGCGTGCTTATAGCAAAAAGGCGAAGCTGATAAATTGAGGACAAAATCGGGTTTTTGTGGCGCAAGCTCGTCTAACGGGCAAAGCGTGTAAAGCGGATTGTCGTTGCCTACATTCCAAATATCTTCGCAGACGGTAAGTGCTATTTTTTTATTTTTATAATGAACAACGTTAAATTCGGTGTTCGGTTCAAAATAGCGGTATTCGTCAAAAATATCATAAGTCGGCAGCAGTGTTTTATGCACAACTTGCTGCACGCCGCCATTCACTAAAAAATACGCCGAGTTAAACAAGTCTTTGCCCTCAATTTTCGGATTTTTGGTCGGCGAGCCTACCACCAACGCAATTTTCCCATCAGCTGTTTCTTGCGCCAAACGCTCGACGCTATCGTTGCAATATTGGATAAAATCGTCGAATTCTAAGAAATCACGCGGCGGATAGCCGCAAACACAGAGTTCGCCAAAGCATAAAATATCAGCCTTTTCAGCCTTTGCTTTTGCTACGGCATCGAGCATTTTTTGGAGATTACCCGCAAAATTGCCAATATGCGGATTGAATTGTGCTATTGAAATGCGCATTTATTATAGGTATAAGTTTAGTTATTTTAAATTTCAGCTATTTCCCAGTCGTCCATTTCCCTTGTTTTTGTATCAAAATTTGCGGCGACTAAGATGATTTTTTTACCCGAATGTTCGTATTTTGCGACATAGTTTTTCGTTAAAATCTGCTGCATCGCTTCGCCTGTCGATTTATCTATTTTAAATTCAAATATATAAATATAGTTTTCGGTAGTCAAAATCGCATCGGCACGGCCGCGAGCAGTATGCACTTCGCTTTGCACTTGTATGCCAATATAATGAAATAAAACATGAATAATGCCGTGATAAAAGCCTTCTATTTGCCGAATTGTTTGATTATTATACACATCGTAGGGCAAATCGGCGAAAACGTGTTGTACGACGCTTTCCGCTTTTTCTAAGTCGCAAGTATCAAATGCGCGAGCGAGTTTTAGGAGCGGCGGTATCGTTTTCAAGACATTCCCACCTAACCCGCGCAGCAAAAAACGGTAAAAACATTCGCGCACTTCGCCATTCGGGTAATCTAAAATGCAGTTGCTATCTCTGTCCAAACTCTTTATAGTCAAATAGCCTGCTTGAAACATAAGCGGCACATTTTCAATTTGTTGCAAGGTTCTAAAATTCAAATCGGATAAATTCATCTCCTTTTCTTCCATATAAAACGCCTGTTCGTTCAGCAGTTTTTTTACTAAAAAGGTAGGCGTTCCCGACTCAAACCAATCGCTGCTGAAACGGAGTTCGTCAAAAAAATTAAGCAAACCAAACGGGTTGTAAACCGATATTTCACCGTCCCACGAGTAGCCGTTATAATAATTTTTTAGTTTTAAAATAAAAGATTCTTTGGTATAATCTGCATTTTTTTGTAAAAATGCTTGAATATACTCGTCAAAATTTGCCAAAACCTCTTCTTGCGTACAACCATACGCCGCGATTAATTTTGGGTGAAAGGTCAAGTCTTTTAAATGATTTAAATCGGAAAATATCGATACTTTTGTAAATTTTGTAATGCCTGTAATAAAGGTTAGATGCAACAATTTTTCGTTGCCTTTTAGCACCGAATAAAACGATTTCATCGTTGCCTGCGTCACAAGCGCGTCATCGTTGTATTCATTTTCTACATATTCGAGCAACGGTTTGTCGTATTCATCTATTAAAAGCACTACTTTGCCCTGATTTTCGTGTAAATATACTAATAAATC
>JBEEMU010000114.1:0-3862 GCA_041192485.1 Bacteroidota bacterium
TTATTATCGCTTTGTTTTAAATTATTTGTGCTTAATATTTCAACATCAATACCAACACTTTTTGCATTTTGACTTAATAATTGATTAAATTCTACGCCTTTTTTTTCCATTTCTTGATACAAAGTCTTATCTTTTAATCGCAAATCGCTAAAAGCTACAAACGGATTGACGATAATGACTTTATTCAAACCAAAACGCTCGCCATCATCTGACTTTTCTTTTTTATCTATATTAGAAACTTCTTTTGTTAAAAAGGCTTCATATTTTCGTTTTTTAACAACTAATTCCTGTATTTCTGTGGGTAAAGGCTTTCCGTTTGGCGATAGATTTACAAATTGCAACGCATAATGTATATAATTTTTATTGACTATTGCCGGAAAATCAGCGTCATTCCCCATCGTAATAGCTGTTTTTTCGGATTTTCCATTCGTTAATTCTTTGTGAATAATAGAGGTATTGGCATCGTAAAAGAAATTAGGGTCTTCCGAATGATATTCCACCCATTCCTCTAAGGCTTTCATTGCTAATTTATTAAAAACAGTTTCTTTTTTTAAAGAAATATTACTGCAATAAAGGCTTGAGTCGGGGTAGCTTTTGTATAATTCCGCTAAAAGCCAAGTATAGTGCAGGGTCAAAGCGTTTACTTCTTGTGCGTCTAACTTTTCTAATGTGAAGGCAAGGCGTTGCATTTCGCCTTCAACGTATTGATAATTATCGCTTTCTATTGGGATAGATTCCGCCGGATTATTCCTAAATTGCGTAAGCTGTAATAAAGCTTTTGCTGTGATTAAAGCATCGGTAATACAATAAGATGGGTATTTTGCCGAATAAATAGCTTCTTCAATACTATGCAACTCCAAATATAATTTGGGTAATGAATAATGCTTTTCGCTTGCCAACCATTTTTCCCAAGTTTCTTTTGTGTAAGTAATAAAATCGCGCCCTGTACCGTCGGGTATCCGCAAACTATCCAACATTCCGTGCATCGTTATACGGCGTTTATGCAAATTAGGGTGAGTACTTAAACTATCGTTTTGATGTTCGTTTTCACCTAAAATAGAACGCGCTTCGTCTAAATAATAAGCTTTCGGTAGGCTATAATTATCTGTGTATAGTCTATTATTTTCATTGAAAACATAGCTTATTTCTGCGGTATCAAGCGGATAAAGTATCGATTTTAAATCGAAAAACGTTGTTTTTTGAGGGGGAAGGTAAGAATAACGCAGCAAATCAAGCGTTTGACTCATGGCTGCTATCGAGTAACCACTTCCTGCAAAATAATCGGAAAAAGCTCGTATATCGGCTTCCAGTTCTAAGCTCTGCCCAAATTGGCATTTCTCGAATAAACTTTTGTTTATCGCCGTATTATTCCGCAAAATATTTCTTGAAGGAGTGCCTTTTTGTAGCAATTCATTGTGTTTGTAAATGCCAAAAGCGTGTGCTTCGCGGATATGAATATACTCGTGACTGATGATAAAGGCTAACTGCGCTTCGCTCGTGATACGCTCTAATAAGCCTCGACATAGGAAAATAGAGCCATCAAATGTCGCAAACGCATTAACGGCTGCCGACTGCACGATATAATATTTCATTTTCTTCTCTACTTCTGCATTGTTTTTTGTAAGATTTCGCATAATACCCTTACAAAGTTGTGTAAACATAGAATCTTGTATGATAATTCCACTTTTTAAAAGCCCATTTACCAAAAATATATTTTCTAAATAAAATTGTGCCTGCACTTTCCTTTTTATAGGGTCGCGTTCGCGCAAAGTATGCAACACTTCCTCGTATTGCAAAGTAGGGCTTTTTGTCAGACTTAGCGGCAATTCATTGTCAAAATGCTGCGAAAATGCCGAGTTTAGCGGCAAAAAAGCCAATAAAAGCCAATATAAAGAAATGGCTAAATAAGAAAAAATGCGCATTTTTATTATATTTCTCATACTAAGTTCGGTCTTGACAGGCGCGACTTCAATCGACCTCACAAAACAAACCCATTGAAAAATATTTAAAGCAAGGGCGAACTGAAGCCCGTCAGCCAGAAACGCGGCAGTAGTGAATCGTTTGCGTAAGGTGAGTATATTTGATAACATAAGTAGTTTATTTTATTGTGGAAATAGCTGTGAAAAAGTATTTTTATAAAAAAAAGACTGCAAAACTCATTAAGTTCGGCAATCTTTTAATATTTTAAGCGGTATTTCTTCTTTTTTAAAAGAGAAAAACTAGTATTTTGTTGTATCAACTATTGGCATCGGATAATCTATGCCCAGTCGAATATTGAAATGCTGCTGCTCTTCGGGGCTTAGACAATTGGGTTGATGCGCTTGAAAGCCCGAAATATGGTGTAGTGCGGGCAACCAAGTGCGCACATATTCGCCTTTTGCGTCATATAGTTTCGCTTGTTTGAGTATATTAAAGTAGCGGTCTTCTCGCGTGTCGTTGCCGATGCCTGCCGCGTAGTTCCAGTTGCCGTAGTTGCTGCACGAGTCGTAATCTAATAACAGAGATTCGAAATACTCTGCGCCCATCTGCCAGTTTATCTGCAAATCTTTTATTAAGAAACTCGCCACAAGCTGCCGTCCGCGATTACTCATAAAACCTGTGGCGTTCAATTCGCGCATATTGGCATCTATAAGCGGAATGCCCGTATTTCCGGCAGCCCAGTAGTCAAAAAGGGGTCTGTCTTCCGTCCAGTTCGGGTTTTCTTGCCGCGCCAGTCCGCCTTTTTTAAATAAATCGTTGCCATGTTTTTTGCCCATCAAGCGGAAATAATCGCGCCAAAGGAGCTCAAAAAACACCCAATAGGTTCCTTCATTGCCTCCTCTGGCCGCTTCATATTTCTTAATTTCGCTATAAATCATCTTGGGCGAAAGGCAGCCTTGCGCCAAATAAGGCGAAAACTTGGTAGAATAATCGGCTCCGAGCAAGCCATTTCGGGTTTGCTTATAGTCTTTAACCGCATTGCTTTCCCATAAGTAGTATTGCAAACGCGCCAAGCCCGCCGTTTCGCCGCCTTTAAACGGGAATGCCGTATGCGGCGACGGCGGCAAAGGCGTTAAATTAAAGGCTTCTAAGGTCGGAATGTCGCCCGTTTCCACGCGAGTTGTCCACTTATTAAAGCGAATAGGGGAGGGGAGGGGGAGCCGTATAGAAATACTGCGTTCCACTTCTTTGCGAAATTGCGTAAATACTTCGGGCGTATGCGCCACTGGAAACGGCAAATCTTGGGTGTAATACAGCATTTTGCCGCGCAAAAGTCGAAGCTCGATGCCTGTTTTCCAAAGGTTTTTTTCTAAGGCAGCCTGCACCTGTACCTCTTCTTCCATGCGTTCCATGTTGGCAAAAACCCACGAAATTTGCCATTTTGTGGCCAATTCAAAGATAATTTCTTCGGGTTTCCCCGTTCTCACCACCAAATCGCAGCCTCTTTTTTTGAGTGCTTGGCGCAAATCATGCACACTTTCGAGGATAAATTGCGCTCGATGCGCACTCGTTTTCGGAAACCCAAACGATGTTTTTTCGAGAAAGGTTCGATTATCGAAAACATAAACTGGAATAACCTCGTCGGCAAGATCGAGGGCGGAATCTAAGGCTTCGTTGTCGTGCAACCGCAAATCTTGTCTAAACCAAACAATGCAACGGCGTGGTTTCATACGATTTTATTTAATTTTTAGTTTAGGAATGGATAAAGCCTCAAATTTCGATAGCAACACCGAGCGGGATCCAGCCTTGGTCGCCGTTCGGCAATTGCACTTTTGTCCAGCCGCTGATGATGTCTAATAAATCGACTTTCAAGCCTTCGTGAATGACTAAAATACTTTCACTTTCGGCATCGGGCGCAGAGCGCATTGACACCTCTTTGGTC
>JBEEMU010000115.1:0-4296 GCA_041192485.1 Bacteroidota bacterium
CCGCCCTTTCCGCAAAGACTGGTTTGCAGAGCTTCACGCCAATATACAAACCATTGCCATTACAACCATCGCAAAACAGCGCATAAAAAATATTGAACCCATTGAAGAAGTTGTTTTAGAGTTTTTACCACGCGGCGCAAAATCAGACGATGAGGCATTAAGCTCCAGCTGCATCGCTTTATTAGGCGAATATTATTTTATGCGGGGCGATTGGGAGCGAATGAAATTGTTTTTAAGACAGCACGGAACCAAGCCCATGGCGCAAGCACTTCTTGCACCACTTGCGGTTGCGGTCAGCAATGCCGACCTCGCCATAGAAGCCTTCGAAGATGCGCAAAAACTTTGGCGAAAATTATCTTCTACCAAAGTGGCTTATTGCAATTTTGCTGGTTTGTTTTATGCGATGGCATTATTTATGAAAAACACCCCCGAAAGCAATAAACGAGCAGAAACTTATTTAGATGCTTTTGAAAAATATAATCCAGAACTACATAATAATGCCGTTATTTTATATGCACTTGCCTATTTGCGACAAAATAAACGCTTAGAGTCCAGTAATATTATCGGTATTGCGCTCAATGGCTTGCAAAATGAGCAACAAAAATACTTCCTCACGTTGTCGCGCCACTGGGTAAATCCCGAAAAAATAAGCCAAACAGATGTAAAAGCCCTCTTTCTAAGTGCGCGTTCGAACGGCTATGAATGGTTAGCCTTCGAATATTTGAGCATATTTGACGATTTTAAAAACGGTAAATCCGACTATCACTCCGACTTACTCGCTCTTAGCAGCAATTTAGGGAATCCTAAACCCTTATTTAAGGTCATCGAACGGGTCGAAACTTGGGAGTTGGCATTGCAAGCCTTGTCGGGTTTGAGCGCAAGCGGCAGCGGAACGAAGCGGCAGGTAGGCGAAGGCCGATTGGTTTGGCTCGTCGATTTTGAAAACGAACAAATTCAGCCAAAAGAGCAAACCCTTAATAAAACAGGCGTGTGGTCGGCTGGGCGCAATATCGCGCTCGCTCGTTTGCGCGAAGGCAACCTCAAACAGATGACTCCGCACGACCATCGCATTTCGAAGGCGGTAGAACAAGACCGTAGCGGCTGGGGATATGGCAGCAATAGCTTTGAAATCAATGTAGAAAAAGCTTTTAAAGAAATGGTCGGTCACCCACTTCTTTTCCTTATGCGCTCGCCACACGTTAGCGTTTCGCTTACCGAAGAAAAACCATCGATTTTAGTAAAAGAAATAGACGGCAGCATAGAAGTGAAGTTTTCTACACAAGTAGATAAAGCAGGCACACAGGTTGTAAAAGAAACGCCTACCCGCTATAAACTAATCAATGTTACCGAAGAACACCTGAAAATAGCGCGAGCCTTGGGCGGTAATGCGATTCGAGTACCACCGAAAGGCAAAGAAGTTTTATTGAATACAATCAGCAGCTTGACAGGAATGATTGAGGTGCGCTCTACGGTAGAAGGGCAGGCTACAAATGCACAAACAGTGGCGGCTGACGAGCGTATTTATACACACCTTTTACCTGTAAATGAAGGCTTTTATTTAGAATTTTTTATGAAGCCCTTGCGGGAATCAGGGCCGTATGTCAAGCCAGGAGATGGCGAAGAAACCGTTTTTGGCAATATCAACGACAAAGCCTTTCAAACAAAACGCAACCTAAAAGTAGAGAAGAAAAACCTCCAACAACTTCGCTTGTCGTTGCCTGCGATAGAGGACATTCGCCCGAAAAGCGGTATCTATGAATTGGCTGATGCCGAGCAATGCCTCAATTTACTGATGCAGTTGGAACCCTTGAAAAAAGAAGATAAAATTGTATTGGAATGGCCACGCGGCGAGAAATTCAAAATTACGCACACCGCCGATTTTAAGAATTTTGCGGTAAGCATCAAGCGCGAAAACGACTGGTTCGGCGTGTCGGGCGAGTTGCGTTTAGATGAAAATAACGTTATAAAAATGCAGGACTTATTGGCAAAAGTCAATGAATCGAAAAACCAGTTTATCGAGCTATCCGACGGGAAATTTTTAGCCTTAACCAAAGAGTTCCGTCGCCGCTTACGCGAAATGGAAGCCTTAGTGAACACCAATAAAAACGGTAGTATAAATATTCACCCGCTGGCTGCAGGCGCAATGAACGACTTTGGCAACCTGCTCGGTAGCTTTGAGGTTGATAAAGCGTGGAAACAGAATCAAAAGAAATTAAAAGACGCATTTTCAAAACATTATTTGCTACCCGAAGGCTTCGAGGCAACCTTGCGCCCTTACCAAATGGAGGGCTATCAATGGTTGCAGCGGCTAGCATCGTGGGGCGTAGGCGCGTGTTTGGCCGACGATATGGGCTTAGGTAAAACCGTGCAAGCCTTAGCCTGTATTTTGGATAGAGCGCACACGGGGCCAACACTCGTCATTGCACCCGTTTCCGTTTGCGGCAACTGGGTGAAAGAGTCGGCGCGATTCACGCCAAAACTCAATGTTTTCTTTTTTGGCGACGGCGACCGCAAAGAAATGATTGAAAAAATGGGACCCTTCGACCTCATGATTTGCACCTACGGCTTATTGCAACGTGAGGGCGAAATGCTCACCGATAAGAAATTTGCAACCATCGTATTAGACGAGGCGCAAGCCATCAAAAATAAGGACACAAAACGCAGCGAAATTGCGATGAAACTAACTGCCGATTTCAAAATAATTACAACAGGTACTCCGATAGAAAACCACTTAGGCGAAATTTGGAATTTATTTAACTTCATCAATCCAGGATTATTGGGCAGTTTGGAGCGTTTCAACCAGAAATACGCGCTCCCGATTGAGAAAATAAAGGACGAAGATGCCCGAAATGCCTTGCGCCGCCTATTGCAACCGTTTATTTTGCGCCGACGCAAAGACGAAGTGCTGAAAGATTTGCCCGAAAAAACAGAAATCGTTTTGAATGTGGAATTAAGCACTGCCGAACGCGCCTTTTATGAAGCTCTACGCCGCTCGGCAATAGATTCGCTTACGCAAGAAGCAACCGACGACAACGGCGGCGCAAAACATTTGCGCATTTTGGCCGAAATCATGAAACTGCGCCGCGCTTGCTGCAACCCGAAATTGGTTGATGAAAACATCGATTTAGCAAGTAGCAAAATGACTATTTTTAGCGAAATAATCGATGAATTGATAGAAAATGGACATAAAGCCTTAGTTTTTAGTCAATTTACCAGCCATTTAGCTTTATTAAGACAACATTTAGACCAAAAAGGAATAAAATACCAGTATTTAGACGGACAAACACCACAAAAAAAGCGGCAAGACCTCATCGATTTGTTCCAAAAAGGCGAAGGCGACCTCTTTTTAATCAGCTTGAAAGCAGGCGGAACAGGCTTGAACCTAACGAATGCCGATTATGTGCTGCACATGGACCCTTGGTGGAACCCCGCCGTAGAAGACCAAGCAACCGACCGGGCGCACCGCATCGGGCAGCAAAAACCCGTTACAGTGTACCGTTTTGTGGCAACAAATACGATTGAAGACAAAATATTGAAACTCCACGAACACAAACGCGACCTTGCCGATAGCCTCCTCAGCGGCACCGATATGAGCAGCAAACTTTCTGCCGACGAGTTGTTGGAATTGTTAAAAAGTTAGGGCTTAGGTATTTTTATTAAAAAATATAGGCATCTTTCATTATCGGATAACTTTGTATCATATAGTTTTTTGTTGAAAATTTTATATAATACAAAGTTACTAAGTAGTTGTGTATAAATAAACGCTACTAAGGAATTGTTGCAACCTTATATCCACGTTTCTGTAATCCACGTTCAAGTAAGTGTTCGTCTGCACGGCTCTTCCGAATTTCAGGCGTTGCTCAAGGTGTAGCGGAAGCTAAACGTGCGTTGACGCTTAAACATTTATCTAAAAATGTTTTTACGCTCGTAGAAATTGCGGATATTGTAGATATGCCAATTGAGTATGTTATTGGTATTCAAAAAGAAATTGCAGAGGGTTAGTTACTGATTTGCCTTCTTTTTTTACTTTGCACAATTATTGGAGGGTTCAGAGAACTTGCTCCCTATCACACCTGTATTCGGAAAATGCAAGTGCGGTGTTTTTTTATTTCAAAATAAAAAAAAAGCTGTAACTTTGCATAAAAAACAGTCAATTACATTCAGATTCAACAGAAAATGCACCAAGATTTTGATAAAATCATCAAAGAATCATTGCGCAAAGCCTTACAGCCGATTTTTACAAAAGTTTGCGGCTTGCAAGTAGCAAATATTGAAAATATACCGAAATCGCTGCCT
>JBEEMU010000116.1:0-2605 GCA_041192485.1 Bacteroidota bacterium
TTGTGCCGCCGAAAGGTTTGTATAAAACAAAAAGGCGAAAAAGAGTAAAAGTTTTGGATTCATGATGATTGATGATTTGTTTTGTTATTATGTTACTGTGTTAGTTACCGTGTTAGTAATACTGTGTTGCGCTACAAAATCATATCTCTCGCGTTTTATGATGCAAAGATGCAGCAAGTTTCAGTTCATTGGCAACAGAACTTTTTTGACATCTATGTAAAATTAATAAAGTTGATAGCCTAACTAACTGAATATTAACAAATTACATTTGAAATAAAAAAAATGGATTTTTTATAAACCTGCTTAAACGAAACCCAAAAGTGAATCTACCCTCCTCCAAACTCCTAAAACTATGGCGCGTATTGTTTACAAATGATGCGGGCTATTCGTGGCAACACTTGCGCAATTACATTGCACAAAACGGAACCGTGCGCGACATAAACTTGCTTGCTTATTTCGAAACCTTTAAAAACAGCGCGTTTAGCGATAATCGGTCGCATAAACTTTCGGCTGCCGATGCGTACAAAACCCTAAAAATAAAGACCGTACCAAGCAGCCAAAAACAACGCGACGCTCAAATTTACAATGCGTTAAGTAGTTTATACAACCTTACCGAACGGTATTTATGGGCGAAAGCTGCCGACGAAAACCCGTTTGTGCCGCCCTATCAAGTGCTATTGCAATTATACACGCACCACGATTTAGCCGAACATTTTAAAGATTATTGGCGCAGTTTGACGCTGCTACAAGAAAACCTGCCACTCACACACCGCAATTTCTACGAAAACCTGCATTTAGCCGAGGCTTACGCCCTTTTCAATGCCTTAACAAAAAGCCGTGAAGAGGCGGTTAGCGAACTCAAAAAAGTAGATGATGCACTGCATAGTTTGCTGATAACCAAAGTATTAGAATACAGCATTAATGTGCGTTTTGCCGAAGGCGCATTTAACACACAGTTTAACAACCCGTTTTTAAACCCTATTTTAAGCTATCTTGCGACAAACCGAGCGTGGGCAAAAGGCTTTCCGTTGCTCTATGCTTATGCTACTTTGTACCGCATATTGCAGGAACACGACCGCCGGTGGCTCGCCGCGTGGCTTCATTTTATTGCGCAGCATACCGCGCAATTCGACCGCGCCGAACTGCGAAAACTATACTCGTATGCCGAAAATATTGCTGCCACCATTATTAATAAAAACACCAGCGATATTGCCGCTTACGCGCTGCTATTTACAATTTATTCGCAGCAGCAAAAACTTGGTTTCTTTTTAGAGTCGGATAACTCAATGGACGAAGGCAAGTTTAGAAACTATGTGAACATCGCGATAAAATGCAGCGAACTAACCGCCGCCGCAAGCTTTATTACAAGCTATGAAGGTTCCTTAAACACGATACATAAAGACGATATTGTGCAGTATGCACAGGCATTAGTGCTGTTCGAAACCCGCAAATTTGACGAAGTTATACACAATATAAGGCTAAATACTTTCCGTGAGGAAGACTTTTTACTTCGCGCCGAAATCGTACTAATCAAGGCCTGGTTTGAGCGAGTAGAAACCGAACACTCTGATAAAGGGCGACACCTCGAACACGGCACTTGCGACATTATTCAAGCCTTTGAGCAAAAAATAGGAGCAGCCACAAGCATTGCCGCCGCGCCGCGTCAGAAGTTTAACACAACAGTTTTTGCATTTACACAACTTGTTGTTCTATTTGATACGACAAAAAAAGGCTATGTAAAAACGGATAAAAAAGCAGAATTATTAGCCTTGGTAGATTGGTTTTTAGCGCAAGCGAATCTGCTCGACA
Source organism: Bacteroidota bacterium (assembly GCA_041192485.1). Classification (GTDB taxonomy): domain Bacteria; phylum Bacteroidota; class Bacteroidia; order Chitinophagales; family Saprospiraceae; genus JBEEMU01. The sequence continues at coordinate 1,810 of JBEEMU010000116.1, forward strand.
AGACATGGTTTTTACTGAAATGCAACCGTTTTTAGTCTTTCACCATTCCAAAACTAAACCTAACTCTTTGGGCCTCTAATTCCATAATTAAATTTGCAATGACCTACAATGCCTTTTTAAAAAATCATGAATACCGAAAATCGGAGCGTTTGGTATTAGTGTGACCGAAGCGCAAAATCAAATGATGACCACACAACAAAAATTAACAAACATGATTATTCGTTGCTATAAAAAGGGAATGTCAATTGATGAAATTGCAGACTTAGCCAACGAAGAACCTGAAAAAATCTATACTATTTTACAGAAAGAGAAACTAATCGTAGAATAAAAAAAAGCCACAAAACCCGTCCGTTTTGTGGCTTTTTGTTTTATATAAAAAAATAAATTATCTTTGCATTGTATTTTAAACTACCGAATTTCAAAGCGCAAATGGTCAAAATATTTGCGAAATGCAATCCAAAATTGCATTTTATTGACGGGAACGTGTTGCACACACGATACTTATAACGGCGGTATAACTTCTTGCTACCTCTTGCGAATAGCATTTTCCTTAATGTATAATCGTTTTTTCATAGTCCATATCTTGAACCATTTTAGCTGCTTCAACGTCATTCTTTACGGTTTGCTTTGTTTTCAACACTATTTTAGTTCGTCCTATTTGCAAGGTATCGCCGTCGGCTATCGGATACTCTTTATCGCGCAGAAATCGGTGGGCTTGCCCATTCAGAAAAGTGCCATTCGTGCTTTCTTTTTCGCCCATTTTTCCAAAATCAGAAACCGTGTATAGGTAAGCGTT
>JBEEMU010000117.1:0-6235 GCA_041192485.1 Bacteroidota bacterium
CATTTTTTCAAACAAATTGTTATTTTCAAAATTTTTTTGAAAAAATGAAAAAAGTTCTACGTTGCTTGGAACAACGCCACGCGAAAAACCTACCCAGGCTATTCATTCGGCTAAGGAATGGATAAAAGATAACTTGGTTAGCTTTGCACGTTCCTAAGTAGAGTGTTTCAAGTTAATGCTGTCGGATTCTAGGCTGGTGGGTCTTCAACTCGCCACGCAACTCGAAATCCGTTGAAAAATTGGAATTTTGTTATAGAGCGAGTTCAAAGACCCAGCTCACCGAAACACTCGTATTTATCCGACAGGATTAAATGGATTGACTACTTAGTATCGAATACAAACATTTTTAGCTTCGGTAAAAAAGCGCAAGGCTTCCCAGCCGCCTTCGCGGCCTACACCCGAATTTTTCACGCCGCCGAAGGGCGTGCGCAAGTCACGCAAAAGCCAGCAATTTATCCAAACGATACCGAAATGCAATTGCTCGGCAACCCGTGTGGCTCGCGAAAGGTTTTGCGTCCACATATTCGCGGCTAATCCGTAGGGCGTTCCGTTGGCATATTCTATCACTTCGGCTTCGTAATCAAAGGGCATGATAGTGACAACAGGGCCGAAAATCTCTTCTTGATTGGTTCGGCAATACGGCGAAAGCCCTTCAATAACGGTTGGTGCTAAGAAAAAACCGCCTTTTAATTCGTCGTCGTCTAAGTAAACGCGCTCGCCGCCACATAAAATAGTGCCGCCCTCCTCTTTCGCTAATGCAATATAAGAAAGCACTTTTTGTAAATGGGCTTCGCTCACTAATGCGCCAAAATTCGTGGCATCGTCGAGCGGGTTTCCGCATTGCAAAAGGCTTACTTTATGAAGAAAATCAGTTTTAAATTGCTCGTAAATAGAGCGTTCCACGAAAATACGCGACCCGCAGAGGCAAATTTGCCCTTGATTTGCGAAAGCTGAACGCACCGTTGTGGCGAGGGCATTATTATAATCGCAGTCTGCAAAAATAATACTGGGGTTTTTTCCGCCCAATTCGAGCGATAATTTTTTAAACATTGGCGCGGCCGTTCGCGCTAAATGCTCGCCCGTTTTCGTGCCGCCAGTGAAGGAAATGGCTTTTATTTTTGGGTGTTCCACAATCGCTTGCCCAACGGCGGGGCCGTTGCCGTGCAGGATATTCAACACACCCGCAGGCAATCCTACCGCAATAGCCGCTTCGCTTAACAGGTAAGCCGTGTAAGGCGTAACCTCCGACGGCTTCGCAATCACGCAGTTTCCAGCGGCCAATGCCGGCGCGATTTTCCAAGTAAATAGGTATAAAGGCAGGTTCCAGGGCGAAATGCAGCCGACTACTCCGATAGGGCGACGCAGGGTGTAATTTAGCGCGTTCGGCTGTTCGGTATGATGTGCGTCGGTAGAAGTGTGCTGAATCGCGGACGCAAAAAAGCGCAAATTGCTGATGCCACGCGGAATGTCCATCACTCGCGCCAGACTGATAGGTTTGCCATTGTCCAAACTTTCAGCTTTCGCAAAATCCTCCAAATGCGCCTCGATATAATCGGCCATTGCGTTCAGAAAACGCGCGCGTTGCTCCACGCCAATCGTCGACCAAAGATAGAACGCAGCTTCGGCTGCCTCTACCGCAGCGTCCACGTCGGAAGCATCGCTACACGGTATTTGCGCAAACACCTTGCCCGTCGCTGGGTTTATATTGTCTAAATAAGTGTTGCTGGCTGGTGCAACGAGCTTACCATTGCTGTAATTTTTAAGATGAAGCATCGGTGTAAAATAGGCTTAAATAGATGATAAGCGTCTGCGGCAAAATAAACACGGTTATCATTACCTCAGAGTGCCTTATTTAACAGGGTTTCAAAACCGTTATGATTTATGTACTACTACTTATATTGGGGCGGGCAGATGCGATAAATCATTTTGGAGCGAAAGACTCCATTCTTTTGTGGAATGGTTGAAGTGAGCTAAAAACAGACCTGTATTGGAATGTTCGTAGCTTTCCATATTCGAAAGCGGTTCGTTTTTCAGCACACACATCAACACCCGAAGCGTTCGCCCGTGCGAAACGACTAACACGTTTTTATGCGATTCACAATCCAAGCCTTCTATCTCCGTTTTAAAAATAGTTAATCGTTTAGCTAACTCGGTGGCACTTTCGCCGCGTATTGTTCGCGCCTCATAATCGCCTGACTTCCAAGATTTTACCGTGTTCTTAAAGTCGGCGTGTCGCTCTGGCGATGTGGGTTTTCCTTCGTGGTCGCCCCAGTGAATTTCGTTTATTCCTGCTTTTTTTTCGGAAGCGATGCCTTTATTTAAAAAGTGAATGGCGGTTTGTTCGGTGCGTTTTAGTGTAGAAATAAAGATGAAATCGAATGGAACATCGCCGTATTTTTCGTAGAAAAGCCGTGCCTGCATTCTTCCAAGCTGATTTAAATCGCTATCAACCCCGCTTCCCTGCACGATGCCTTGTCGGTTCAAATCGGTTTCGCCGTGGCGAATGATATAAAAGTTTGTAATCATTTTCAGGTCGTTTTTTTAGTAAAAAACCAAAGATAAGCCGCACCTGCGCCGCCGCCTATCATCATGCCGATGGCAATAAGTTGGGCTTGCGAAAGGTGGAAACCAAGCACATCATACTGGTCGTTATGGCGGATATTTTCTATTAAAAAACGCTCAATTCCGTTCAAAATCCAGTAGATAAAGAATAGAACGCCTGCTACTTTGATGCGTTTCCGCAAAAACCAAAGGATTAAAAAGATGAGCAGACAAAGCATGGTTTCATAGAATGGCGTAGGATAGGCAGGTTGCGCCAAGTGGTAACATAACCCGTCGATGGCTTCGTTGCAATTAGCCAGAATCACGTTGCCCGCTTCGTCGGGTACGGCGGTGTGACTTAGGCCTGCGCCTGCTACATTATGCGGATAGTCGAACGCCCACATCCATTTTGGTAGAAACCACCAGTCGGGTAGGGCGTGCAAATTTGCGATGCCCCAGTCGCCGTCGCCGCTAAGTTGGCAGCCGATTCGGCCTACGCCGTAGCCGACAATAATAGCAGGCGAAGCGCAATCTGCGAGATGCAAAAGCGGCATTTTCAAGTATTTTCCATAAGCAATACAGGCAATAGTGCCGCCAATAAGCCCGCCAAAAAAGGCGAGTCCGCTTCCGCTAAAAAGCGTTCCCATCGGGTCGGCTATCAGTTGGTCGGTGTATTCCATGACGGCAAAAAGCTTTGCGCCAATCAGTCCCGAAATTGCGGCAATGATAATCAGGTCGCCAACACGCTCGCTGGGCAAGACATTGCGCGTATCGATGCGTGACTGCGGCAACAGCTCTTTTTGTTTTTCGTGGTATTTGCTATATGAAAAAATAGTGCCGACAACCAAACCCGCTAAAACATTGATTTTCTGGGGCGAAAACAAGCCTTTTGCAGGGTCGAAGCCAAATTCTTGAAAATGAAGGATAATCCAAAGAAACTTGCCGCCCGCCACAAAGCCGTATAAAAATGTCCAAAGCAGGTCGAAGGGCGTAGCTGCTGTGCCCACTTTTTCACTGACGGGGCTTGACACGAAAAAACCATCGGCTTCTTTGCGCCGCATTTCAAGCGCCATGACATAGCCTGCCGCTAAGAACGCGAAGGCGAGCATCAAGCCGAACATTTTGATGAGCCATAGGCCTGGTATTTCTAGTCCAAAGGTGTTTTTTATAAAAAATCCTAAATCTGGATACATAATGTATGTTATTAACAAAGTTAAGTAGTAGAGTATCAATAATCGCTATTTTAAACTCCTGTAAAATACAGCGTTTTGAGGTATTTATAATAGTGTTTATTTTGCGGCAGGCGCGTTTACAAAAAATCAAAATCTATCTTTCACGTCTTCATACACCCATTGAATACCTTGTTCCAAAGGTGTTTTTGCCGTCCAGCCCGCATTTTTTAGCTTTGAAACGTCCATGAGTTTGCGCGGGGTTCCGTCGGGTTTCGAAGGGTCAAAACGCAGGTCGCCTTGGTAGCGTGTTATTTTTTTTATTAATAAAGCGAGGTCTTTTATAGAAATATCGTGGCCTACGCCGATGTTTACCAAACCCGCTTCGTTGTAGTTTTGCATTAAAAAGTAGCAGGCTTCCGCCAAATCATCGACGTATAGAAATTCGCGAAGCGGCGAGCCTGTTCCCCACAGCTCTACCGAAGGGGCATTGTTTTTCTTGGCTTCTATGAATTTTCGTAGTAAAGCAGGCAAAACGTGGGATTTTTCGAGGTCGTAATTATCATTTTTGCCGTATAAATTGGTAGGCATGACTGAAATGAAATTGCAACCGTATTGCTTTCTGTAAGCGTCGCATAGCTTGATACCCGCTATTTTTGCAATAGCATAAGGCTCGTTAGTCGGCTCTAAAAGCCCAGTGAGCAAGGCTTCTTCGGTAAGTGGTTGTGGGGCAAGTTTCGGATAGATGCAAGAAGAGCCTAAAAACAAGAGTTTTTCTACCTTGTTTTGATACGCCGAGTGAATAATATTCGACTGTATCATCAGGTTTTCGTATAAAAAATCGGCGCGATAGGTATTATTTGCCACTATTCCGCCGACTTTTGCGGCGGCTAAAAACACAAAGTCGGGCTTTTCTAGCTCGAAAAACGCTTGAACGGCAGCTTGATTGCGCAAATCGAGTTCTTGCGAAGTTCGAGTGACGATATGATGGAAACCTTCGGATTTTAGCTTTCGCATAATAGCCGAACCTACCATGCCGCGATGGCCTGCTATATAAATTTTAGCGTGGTGTTGCATCATTTTTCTGCAATCTATTTTTGTAACTGTTTTGGTTGGTTGTTGTTTAAAACGCAGAGTCTTTTTTTAAACGCAGTCTTTAGCAGAGGCTCCGCAGTCTTTCGCAGAGGCTCCGCAGTCTTTCGCAGAGGCTCCGTAGAGTTTCTCAGATTACCTTTTTTAGTTGATTTTTAAATCACATAAGTTGATTTTGAACCATATAAGACACCTAAGAAACACCTAAGAATATAACCTACTTTTCTACCTACCCCAAAACATCCATCAGCAAACTTGGAGCTAAACCAAATACGATGGCAAGCAAGGTGCAAATGCCGATGACAAGGGAATAAAGAACTGGAATTTCGAGGGCTTTATCGTCTTTCGGTTGGCCTGTGTACATAAAAATGACTACTCTTAGATAGTAATAAACGCTAATCAGGGAGTTGAGGATACCGATGACCGCGAGCCAAGTGTAGCCACTATTGATAGTTAGGCTAAATAAATAATACTTACCAAAAAAGCCTGCGGTCGGCGGAATACCAGCCAAGGAGAGCATCGAGATAGTAGCGGCAATTGCTAAAAGCGGGTTTTTCGTTGCCAAGCCTTTGAAAGCGTCGGTGTCTTCGCTATCCGTTTTGTAAAAAACCAATAAAAGGACGGCAAATGCGGCAACTGTAGCCACGCCGTAGCTCAAACCGTAAAACAAGACTGCGCTACTTGCGGCTTTTGTTGCCACCAATAAACCGAGCAACAAATAGCCTGCATGCGCCACGCCCGAATAGGCCATCATGCGCTTGAATGAGTTTTGGAAAATCGCCGAAAGATTGCCAATCGTCATTGTCATAGCCGATAGTGCCGCCAAAACGAGTGAATAACTGCCTGCAATTGGCGCAAAAGCGGTCATAAATAATTTTAGGAAGGTGCCAAAAGCCGCTATTTTTACGATAGTTGCCATAAACATAGTGACTATTGTAGGTGCGCCGTCATACACGTCGGGTGCCCAAAAGTGGAACGGCGCAGCCGACACTTTGAAGCCGAACGCAATGATTATCAGCACGATACCAGCCAGAAACATAGCGGGCAGGCTAGTGGTATTAGCTTGCACATATTGCCCTAATTCCGCTAAATCGAAGGTGCCACTTGCGCCATAAATGAGGGCGATGCCGAAGAGTAAAAAGGCAGAGGCAAACGCGCCCATCAAAAAGTATTTGAGCGATGCCTCGTTACTAAGCAAATTGCGTTTGTCGCTTCCTGCCAAAATATACATCGGAATAGACAGCAATTCTACGCCCAGAAAGAGCATCGCTAAATTGCCGAAACCGAGCATCGCCACGCTTCCCGCCAACGAAAAAAGCATCAACGCGAATACTTCGGGCGTATGCACATCGTAGGTTTTCAGAAATTTATCGGCAAGTAGCACCAATAAAAAGGCGATGACTAAGACCACGCCCAAAAACGCCTGCGTATAG
>JBEEMU010000118.1:0-8801 GCA_041192485.1 Bacteroidota bacterium
GTGCTACGCACCTTGCTCATACGACATCTATCGTTTCCTACCGAGATGTCGGTGCGATCTGCTATGTGCTACGCACCTCTTATCCAACAATATTAAATGGATAGACTACTTAGGCAACTTAAAAACAAACGATTCAATCAATAGATAACCGAATAACGAATAAAAAGCGCGTATTTCAAATGAAACTTCATTTTCCAACCGATTTCCTTTGGGGAACCTCGTCAGCTGCGGCACAGGTAGAAACAGCATCTGCCCACTCATGGCGCGGCGTAGTGGCTCGCGACGGCTTCGTTTTTAACCGCACGACCGACCATGAATTGCGTCGCGACGAAGACCTCGAGTATATTTGCAGCTTCGGGCAAGTCTATCGCTGCGGCGTTGATTGGGCGCGTTTGCAACCACACGCTTTTGCCGAATATGATGCAGAAGTAGTGGCAGAGTATCAGCTTTTTTTTGAAAAACTGACTGCTCGCGGCATGAAACTAATGTTAGTTTTACACCATTTTACCAACCCTATTTGGTTTGAAAACATGGGCGGCTTTACTAAGCAGGAAAACAATGCCGCTTTTTTAAACTATACAGCGCAGTATATCGAGCATTTTGGGCAATATGCCTACACGTTCAACACCTTCAACGAGCCTTGCGTGTATGCAGCGAACGGCTATGTGATGGGTAATTTTCCGCCCTTCAAGCGCAACCCATTTTTGGCAAATAAAGTCGTAAAAAACATGGGCGAAGCGCATAATGCCGCTTTCGATTTATTGAAAAAAGCGTTTCCAGAGAAGCAAGTAGGCATTTCTAAAAACTGCGCCTTGTTTAAAGCAGTGAATATATGGGGCATTTTACCCGAAAAATTTGCCAATTGGTGGTTCAACGACTATGTGATGGCGCATTTTGAAAAGGTAGATTTCATCGGTATGAGCTATTACGCACTCATTCCGCTTACGCCGTTTCCTGTCACAGAAATGGACAACCCAGGTAAGTTGGCGAAAATGGGGTATAAAACCGATAAAATGTGGGCGTATCACCCCGAAGGTTTGCGTTATTTTATTCAGCGTTTTTATAATCGATACAAAAAGCCGATTTGGATTACCGAAAACGGTGTTTGTACCGAAGACTCGCAAGTCAGAATTGGCGCATTAAAGGATTACTTGACCATTTTGCACGAACTCATCGCCGAAGGCGTACCGATTATTGGCTATACGCACTGGTCAACTTGGGATAATTTTGAATGGAACTTAGGCTGCACCTTTCGCTTCGGTTTGGTAACCGTCGATTTTGAAACTATGAACCGCACGATGACCGATGCTGGCCGTTTTTATACGAAAATTGCAAGCGAAAATGCCCTGTAACCCGACTGTCTTTAGGCGATTGGTGGTTTAAAATGCGGAGCCATTTTTTACACGCAGCGTTTCATAGCGTTTTCGCAGAGTTTCTTGGTCGGGGCTATGCCATTATTTAGTATATGATTAGGCTCGTGCGTAAGAAGAACTGCTACTTAAAAAAGCAAAAGCCTACCCTTTTCCATGAAAAAGGCAGGTTTTTGCGCAGAGGTGTGTGTGTAAAATGGAGAGAAAATAATATCTTTTATTCAACCACTACTTTCGTCGATTCGCTTGTTTTGCTCGTTGTATATTGAAGATTAAGAACATAAACGCCCTTCGGGAGCAGTTGCGAAAGCGGAATTTCTATAGGGCTGTCGCTCGCGGAAAGTTGAAACTGCGCGACAACGCTGCCTGTAATATTCGTAATCGTCAGATTCATCGGCTCTTGTTTGCTTGGTTTTATATGAAACTCTTGCGCGGTTGCAGGGTTCGGAAACACTTCCAATAAGGTGGTTTTTGCCTCTATTTGCTCGGTTGCTACCGCTAATTGCCCGTTTTGATTGGCAGTAAAACCCGTTTGATTGGTAAAATTATTGCTACCATAAAGTATTTGGATGGCAGGATACAACTCGCCTGCCCGGTAAAACACACGGCGCGTATTGTATGTTTTTTGGTTTTGCACAAGCCCGAATGCCTGCAATAATGCCGCTGGCGCAAGCTGTCCGCTCAAGTAAAAGCTATCCGCTGTAGTGCTATACCGATTGACTAATAAACAACGGTAGGGAATGCTCGGTTGTGTGCCTATCGGAACCGTTATATCGCCCCAGCCGACTACCGAATCGACACGAACTTCACTGGTTCGCTTCTCAAATGTGCTGCGATTGATGCCGTAAGCGGTCAGCGTTAATTTACTTGAAAATTGGCGTTGAACCGTATTTCGCCAAGTAGTACCCATTGTCATCGGAAATTTGAGACTATAAAAAGGTGTCGTGTAAAACGAATACTGCTCGTCTAAGGTCAAGCTATCTAACGCATTTCCCGTAAGGGGCTGAATACCATAGCGTTGCGCCGGGTAGTGTCTGCCCAAAGTCTGTAAGCCATTGGTATTCAGACTAAAAAGCGCATCGTAATCGATGTAAAAGCCATTCACGATTGTTTCCGAATACCAGCTATCGTAATGCGTTAGCGCAGGCAATTGCGGGTTAGTGAGTGCTAAAAACGAGCTGGAGTTGAGTGTACCGCCCGTTTGACTGCCGTAATTCCATACTTGATTGCTACCGACAGTAGCGCGTGGAACAGCCGTTGTTTTGTAGGCGTACTGATAAGGCACGTCCTGCGTCGTGAACGGGAAATCGGCGAGAGTGAAGGTCGGGGCTTGCGCCAAAAAAGTGGTAATACTCGCCATTACCAATAGCAGGGAGAAAAATAAATTTTTCATGATAGTTTAAAAAATTGATTGAAAAAATTGATTGAAAAAATGAGTTGAAAATGTTAAAGATGGGTTTTAAAACAGGTTGTGAGAAAGAGGTTGTGAGAAAGAGGTTGTGAGAAAGAGTTATAGCATTATTCGAATAAGGCATAAAACTAAAAGATAAAGTAAAATAAAGACTATTTTCATAAGCTGTAAGGTTGTTTATAATTATACTGCAAAGATGCAAGCATTGTGTGCATTTTTCCAAAAAAACGATAGGGACAAAACAGGGACAAGTTTATAACTACTTGACTATCAAATGGTTTTATTTTTATAGAAATAAAAAAATAAGCATTTAGGTAAAAGATAACTTGGTTAGTTCTACTCGTTTCTAACCAAAAAAATAAGCGCGGCTTCTACTCGATGAGTAGAAGTCGCGCTTTTAAGGGTTTCGGCAATAAATAGCGTGTATAAATAATCAACAAAGAAGGGTGCTACTCCTTTACAAACTTCGCCGTACCAATCAGCAGTTGGTCTTTATTGTATAAACTAAGTAAATATAAACCTGTTGGAAGTTCATGCACATCAATTTCGCGGTTGTTTTCGAGAGATATGCGAAGCGTTTTGCCTGTAATATCCGTAATTTTCACCATAGAAATAGGTTGTTCGCTTTCTAAATGCAGTAAATCGTTTACAGGATTTGGGCTGATTGCAACGTTCTGCTGCAAGCTCGCATTTTCGATATTTACAAGGGGGCGATAGTAAAAAGACACGGGTACTTGGTCATTGTATCCGCCAAAAGTCGCCACTATATTGCCTGTAATCAAGGTATTTCCGGGGGTATTTGCGGCAAATGTGATGCTAACAGAATCCTTTTTTGTTGCAAAAGAGCCGACCGTTCCTAAACTCTTAACAGGGTTTGCGGTGATATAGGGGCTGGTAGAAACAAACCGCGCAGTGACGGCTAAGGAAGTGCTTTGGCCAATGTTTTTTAAAAGAAATGGTACATTTCCCGTAGTCGTTGTGACGGTGTGCGCCATAGAAGTGCCTTGAAAATACTCGCCGCCCAGCCAAAGTATTTTAAAATTCGCATCTTCAACCGTTTGACAAAGCGGTATGATACTCGTTATAGGCGGCCAAAAGCCCTCTGCTCCCGAGCCTGTTTCGGGCGTGAAAGACACAATTTTTGCCTTTGATGTCCGCTCGCCATACATCCAGTCATCGGTCGTGCCATTGACGGCGTAACCTACGGTTTGCGACGATTTTCCGTATAAAAAGCCGTTTGTTGCCGTCAAAATAGTGCCGTACTCCGCGAATGACGTGGTGTCATCGTCACACGACACGAACTCGTCGTAGCCATAAGGTCGAATCATTAAGTTGCTGTAAGTGTGATGATTAAGTGCGGTTTTAAACGAGTGAACATTGCAAAAGTCGCGCATTGAGGCTGTTTCAGGCTCGCTAAACGCGCCTGTTCCTCGATAAGTTTCGGACACCGTTCCCGGCGAAGAGCCACTGTCGTTAAAGCCCCAGAAATGCCCCCAATTTCGGTTCAAATCCACGCCGAATGTCCCATCTAAATTATCGCGGCGGTTTTTGCGCCACAGACCGCCGCCTTGCGGGTCGGTTGTTTCGTTGTAAACATAGCCATCTGGATTGATAACTGGCACGACAAATAACTCGCGGTTATTCACCAGAAACCGCGCTTCGGGGTCGTTTTGCGTGTATTTGTCCAATAAATCCGTGATAAAATACATCGATTGCATTCCTGCAACGCCTTCGCGGGCGTGAATGAGGCCGTCAATCAATACTTCGGGTTCGTTCTCATCGATGCCTACGTTATCAGACACCTTATAAGCCCAGATACTGCGCCCTTCTATCGTAGTGCCGATACTGAATTTTGGCGAAACGAGCGTCGGGTACATTGCGTGAAGGCTGTCCATTTCTAGTAGATACTCGGCAAAAGTAAGGTAGCCGCCCATGCTCCCTAAGTTGAAGCCACGCGGCAACGTTGTCACACGGCATTGCGCCATTTTCGGCGTAATCCCCTTGTTTAACGCTGCCAAATTCGCAGGCAAGTCGGCAATCAACACCTCGATAGTCACCGCTTCGGTATTGATAATAGCAACCTCTTCTTTTGAAAACTCACCGATAAAAGCGGTTTTAGCCGCATCAATCCACTCTATATGGTCGATAACGCCTTTTTCCAAGAGATTTCCAAATGTAGCAGGCGTTATGCCCCCTACTTTGATGCGAGCAGAATTGCCTAATTTCGGCAAACTATTCATAGCCCCGTTTGGCGCAAGAACGTCCACCGAAACCTTCATCAAATAAAACTCGCGATTAGAAACCTCGCGATTAGGAACCTCGCGATTAGGAACCTCGCGATTAGAAACCTCGCGATTAGAAACCTCGCGATTAAACTGAGCAAGGAGGTTTGCAAAAACAAAGCTGCAAAGCAATGTCGTAAATAGTGTTTTTTTAAAAAAATTTTTTGTCATAATAATAGAATATGTGAGGTAAAACGGCTTAGGTTGTTTGTGGTTTAAAATGTGGCGCGTTTTTTAAAATAGACACCGTCGCAAGGAATGCTTCTAAGGAACATATAAATGGTGCTACTACGGCACTTATTTCAACGTTTTTTCCAACCAGTCGTAGAAAGTGCGCTGCCAGAGAATACTATTTTGCGGCTTTGACACATGATGTCCTTCGTCGGGCAGGTATAAAAAGCGGCTTTTGATGCCTTTTAATTGTGCGGCAGTAAAGGCTTGCATACCTTCGCCGAGCGGTACGCGAAAGTCTTTTTCATTATGAATAACCAAAATCGGCGTGTCCCAGTTGCTTACGAAACGGTGCGGGCTGCTGGTGTAAGCCGCAGGGTTTTCCCAGTACGCGCCTTTTTGGTCGTAGTTGGCAAAAAACATTTCTTCGGTTGTGCCATACCAACTTTCCATATTAAACATACCGCAGTGTGCGATAAATGTTTTGAAACGTTTTTGATGATTACCCATCAACCAATAGACCGAATAGCCGCCGAACGACGCGCCAACTGCGCCCATTCTGTCTTTGTCCACATACGCTTCTTTGGCAATATCGTCGCTTGCCGAAAGTAAATCTTTCATACATTGGCCGCCGTAATCGGCTTGAATAGCGTCGTTCCAAGCCTGCCCGAAGCCTTGCAAACCGCGTCTATTCGGCGCAATAATGATATAACCTTTGGAAGCCATCAACTGAAAGTTCCAGCGATACGACCAGAACTGGCTAACAGGGCTTTGCGGTCCGCCCTGACAAAATAATAGTGTGGGATATTTTTTGGTGGCATCGAAGTCGGGCGGATAAATCACCCAGCACAATTCCTCTTGTCCGTCGCTTGTTTTCACCATTCGTTTCTCCACTTTCGCCGTTTTTATGCCTTCCAAAAGGTCTTTATTTAAAAATGTCATTCTCGCTTCGTTGTCCGAAAGGGCGGCAGGATTGATTAAATAGAGGTCGGCGGGTGCTTCCATGCTGCAACGGGTGCCTGCAAGCTGCTCTTTGCCGTTCGTCATCACCACATTCAGGGCGTTATAATCGCATTGGCCGCGTGTAAGTGGCTGCAAATTATTACCTTTGCAATCGACGCTATAGAGTTGTTTGGTGCCGCGTTCCACCATAATCATATACAAACCTTTGCTGTTATTCGACCAGGCATAAGCCGCCGAAGTCAAGTCAATCGCTTTTGTGACTTCGACCGCCGCGCCTACTTTGCCCTGTGTAAACGGCGCGACCAGCACTCGGTTTTTATCCGATTCGTAGCCTGCCCGTTCCATGCTTTGCCACGCCAAAAACGCGCCATCGGGCGAGAACGACGGCTGCTGGTCGTAGCCTTTATTTGCGGCCGTTAGGTTGCTTGTTTTATCGGTCGTTAGGTCGTAGCAATACAAATTAACGTCGGTGCTAAGAGCGTAAGCCGTGCCTGTTTCTTTTTTGCAGGCATATACTAAAAATTTGCTGTCGGGTGACCAAACCAAGTCTTCTTCGCCATTATCGGGTGGGTTCGGGGCATCGTAGGCTTCGCCGACCATCAAATCGCGGGCTTTATTATAATCTAATTTGCCATCGGTATAATCGGCGATGAAAACGTGGCTATACGCGCCGTCTTCCCAAGTTTTCCAGTGGCGATAATTCAGTCCGTCGATGACTCGTGCGTCGTCGCTTACTTTCGGAAGGTCGGGGTATAATTGTTTGAGTGTTTTTTCAATCTGCACGGTTTTAAAAAAGGCTACTTTCTTGCCGTCGGGCGAATATTTAAAGCCTTCGATGTCTTCAATAGCATTGCTCGATGCGGCTTTCAAGTTGCTACCATCGAGGTCACATTCCCATAGTTGCATCGTGCCGTTTTTCGCACTCAAAAAGCCTATTTTCTTTCCGTCGGGGCGGAATTTTGCCGATGCTGCGTTATACATTTTGTCCACAACCTTCTTCGGCTCGCTGCCGCCGCTCAACATACTAAACACTTCTACGGTGCTTTTATTGCTGGCAAAGTCGGGCGTTGAGAGTGTAAAAATCAAGGTTTTGCCGTCAGGCGATGCCACAACTTCGCCCAATCGACGCAATTGCAGCAATAACATTTCGTCCATAAGTTTGCTTTTTGGTTTTGCTGCGACTTCGGTTTTATCGGGTGTCGTTTTCGCGGCAGGCTTTTTCCCCGAAGTATTTGTGAGGTCGGTCGCGGTATTCGCTCCGTTGGTAGGAGTGCTTGAAGTCGGCGTTGTGGCCGGGTTTAGTGCGGGGCTGACGGCTTGAATATCAATAGCCGTGGTGTTTTTTTTAGCAAGTGTGATGGCTTGTCTTTTGGGTTGTGCGACCAACGTTGTTATCGAATAACAGATGATTGCAGCAAAAATTTGGATTTTAAAATGCATAAATTTGTTGAAAAAAATAATTTTATAATGTAAAAAATATAGTAGGTCAGTGGTTTTAACTAAGTAGAACAGTTATATGCTACATGATACTAAGTATCGTCTGCGTCCTTTTTGTCGTCTTTTGCGGCTTTACGGCGTGCAGAGTCTTGCTTTTTGTGCACATCTTGCACAAAATCGGCACTTACCTCAAAAAACTCCATGATTTGCGGCATGGTGAGGGCTTTTGCATCTAATACGCGCCCGATGACTTTGCGATTATTGCGCTCAATAATCAACAGAATAAGTGGGTCTTTCTCAAAGTCAAGTCCTGACTTCATAATGGGCCTGTTTTTAATGTAAGCCGACTTGTTCGTCGGTTGAATGAGTAAATAATTTGATTTATTCTAAGGAACCTGTATAAGGATACAAGTTTAGGGCACAAAGATAGGTATATTTTCAAATAGTTTGCTTTTTTGTCGGCTTTTTAGCTGATTAATTTGAGTGTTGGCTTTTTAGGCGGCAATTCACACCGTCTGGCGGAGGATAGTACACAGATGAAAGGGATTAGACACAGATAAATAAAAGATAGCCGCATTAAAAGGTAAGTTTCAGTAATTTGTTTTACCTTTGTGGCGGAGTTGCTTCTTCGTTTACTTGTTGCCTTTCGAGTGTTTTGGCGAGCGGGATCTTTAGTCGGCTCCATAAAAAAAATTCCGATTTTTCAACGGATTGCGAGTCGCAGTGCAATAGTAGCGCGTAAGCGCGGGATATTTGGCGCAAACAAGCTTTGTTTTTTCGTAAGATAATCCAATTGCTCATCAAACGTTTTTAGGGTTTTGTGTGATAAAACGGCGGTAGTATCTGCCAAACTTGCCGCTATAAAATAGAACAAAACGGTTTCGTCTTTTTCTACCGCAAGCCTTTTCTGAAACTCGGCAACTGCTAACGGAAAGTTTTTTGCCGTATAAGCATCAATAGCGGTTTTGCAAGCGTCATCATTTAAAATCATTTCTGGAGGCTCTGGGTAAAACAACGGTTTTACAGAAATAATAGCACTTGTGGGCGAGTTAGGTGTGCGCAAAAGCAGCCATACGAGGGCAATAATGCCGCCGATTGCGCCCACGCCAAGTGCCATTTTTGTATAAACCTTCTGCTTTACATAATCGCGCGCACCTTGATTGGCTT
>JBEEMU010000119.1:0-5111 GCA_041192485.1 Bacteroidota bacterium
ACACAATACCACGTGGGTCGAAATTGTGTAAACTATCGATAGAAAACGGCTCTAAGTGAAAATAGAACGAGTCGCGTTTATAACAGCCTTTTTCGGTGTATTTATGGTCGTAGTAAGCGTGGCTTTTCGATTTTGCCTCGAAAATAGGGTAGGGGCTGAGGTAGCGGCTTTTGTCCAATTTCTCGCCGACTCCGATGCCTTCTTTCCGCTTTTTCTCGCGCTCACGAATATATTTTGCCGCCGATTTATCGTCCGATTCCAAGATGGAAAGCTTGCCATTCGTGTCTTCAATATTGGTTTTCAACGGCTCGATGAGTGGGGTTCCGTCGCCCGTAAATTCGCCGGTCGGAACGCGCAAATTGAAAACGTCGATGGTGTCCATCTCTACCTCGAATTGGTCGTAATTAAAGTGGTATTTTCTACCCAAAAACACGCCGTAGCCGCCATAAACGGAGCCGCCGAAATCCATGTCGCGGTTCTTTTTCAGCCTTACTTTTGCCTTTAAAGGCTCAAAAATAACTTGCGCCGAATCACTTACTAAAATATTTTTCACGCCATTCACCGAAATATCTTTGGTCGTGGTGTTAAACTTTCCGTTTATACCGTTTTCCGAAGAAATAACGCGCAAAACGTCGTAATCTTTGAGTTTCACATACGAATCAGCGTAGTGATCCACTTTGTCTTTTACCGTAATAAGCTCTTTATCATAGTCATAATAAATAAAACCGCTTTGCACCAAGCCTTGCAATAGGGGCAAAATAGCGTTTACCGAAAAGCCGCCAAGTGCTGCTGCATACGATTTGGCATCAACTATTCGCTCAGTTTCATTGCTCATATCGGCGAGTTCGGCTACGGGGTTTTTGGTGGCAATAGCCTGGTGTTTCACCCATTCGCGCTCGCTAAAAAAGTTATTGCTCTCAAAGCGGCATTGCGTTTCGGTACCGCTTCCATACGAAATGGTTTTCTTCCCGATATTCATATTCACACTGTCTATAAACCATTGAATATCATCTACATCTATATCCACGGCGTGGTACGAATCGGCAAACGTTCCCTTCGAACTACTCTTTTCGGAACGCCCTATTTGCAACTCGCGCTTCGGGATATTATACCGCAAACGCACGTCGGGGTGGTAAATACTGTCGTTCCCGAAATACAGCGAAACTTCGGCATCTTCGGTCAGCACTTTCTCGCCCTTCGAGATGGTAAATTGCGTGGAACGCGCCAAGGCAATCAGCTTGTTTTCCCGGTTATAAATGCGGATATTCGCTTTTTTGTCCACCGTACCTGGCCCCAGAAGGTCGGAGCCATAGAGTTTGAAGCCGCCGTAATATTTCACGCCTTCGCCGAGGTTATCGATATTAAAAACGTTTTGAAAACTCTCGAAGCGCGGAAAATCGGTATTGCCTTGCTTGGCGTTTAGCTCCACATTGTCCTCAAATTTGCCCGAAATAGGCGTATCGAAATACGACGGATAAAAGAATTGCACCGAGTCTACTTTATACGACGATTTTTTACAGTCTAAGGAAAACTTGCTAAATGCCGCGCTCACGGTTTTGCCCAAGCCTGCGCGTTCCCAGTCCACGCTGCCATTCACGCCGCGCTAATTATAGGTCAGGGGGTAGTAAATGCCGTGCGTTCCTTTGATGGTAATGGAGTCTTTTTCTTTGCGCACACAGCGCAAGTCTATCGGACGTGCGATGACTAAATAGGGCTGTTTGTTTTCATAATGCAGCTGATAATCGGCCGCGCTCAAACACCAGTTTGGCCCAAGCCGCTCGACCCAAGTGAGGGCTTGATGGGCGTAAAGGTCTTCCGAGAAATTGAGGTAAATCACAAAATCGGACTGCTTTTTACTGTTATTATCTAAGGTTTGCTTGGTAACGGAAGCCCAATTTGCAAAATCAGCCTTCCCCGCCGCATTGCGCTCTATCGCCAAAATCGCCCTTGCCAACGCATCAATAGCAGGAAAAGGGCGCATATTTAGTTTTAGCATCTTGGTGCCAATTTCGCTCAATGCCTTCGATTCTTCCGCCGAAATTCCGCCCTCTTTGCCCATCTTCTCGAGGCTGACAGCGATAGCGTCGCAGTCGGGGCGTTTGGCTTCTTTGAGCAAGATAACCATCTGCTTCACAAATTCGGCAGGGCTTTCGCCCAACGTAGTGATATTGGATTGCGCTGTGCAAAATGTTGCGGTAAGCAAACAGAGGAGCGAACTATAAATGTATTTTATCATCGTAGGTAAGCACTTTATTTTAAGGAAGAGGTAGAAAATAGGATTTTATAACGGAATTAGCGGGTTGTTGGCCAACCCTTATCTGTGTTAGTTCCTTTTGGTTGATAGGTTGAAAAGGTAAGTCGATTTTAAATTGAACCACATAAGGTGCCTTATGTGGTTCAATTTAGTTTCTTATGTGTTTTAAGAAATGGTAAAAGATAACTTGACTAACAGCTCTACTCGCAGTTTAAACTTGGTTGAAAACAAGGGCAAAACAGAAGTGTAATGGTCTAATGCCTGAAAAATCAATGCGACTTCATCACTTGCAAATTATAGGTATTGCGGCCGCGCCGAATGAAAATAGTATAGGAGCCTGACGGCAATTTATCCCAAAACTGAACGTGATGTCGGTGCAATTCAGTAGTGGCAGTTTCGTCGCGCGAGTAAACCTCATGCCCAAAAATATCGGTCATTCGAATATAATACCAGTCGGGGTTGAGCGGATTGAAAAGCGGGTTTCGCGTGATGATATTTAGCTCGTCGGCGGTATTAAGGAAGGTTTCTTGGTCGCTACTTGCATCGATGATGGCATCAGACAAAATGTAATAGGCTTTATAGTAATCGGGAACGCCGTAGCCCAAGCCGTCGTCGGGGTGTGCATATTGCGAACTTGCTTCCTGCAATGCGGCGATGACCTCTATATTGGTTTTGTTGCGCGTGGCCTGCCAAAGCGAAGCAACCATACCCGCCGTGACGGGCGACGAGAACGACGTTCCGCTCGCCGAATCTACCACATAGCCCGAAAGCGAAGCCACGATAGTTTCGAAGCCGCGAGCCGCCACATTCGGCTTGATGCGCCCGTCGGCAGTTGGGCCAAACGAGCTGAAATAGGCGCGTTCGCCAAATTTATCGACCGCGCCGACTGCCAGAATGCTATCGGCATCGGCAGGCACCCCAATATAATGCCATTTGTCGCCTCCGTTATTGCCCGCGCTATTCACGATGAGCAAGCCTTTTGCGGCTGCTCTACTTGCGCCTTGCGTGATACGCGCCCGATGCCCGTTTATATCCGCATATTGGTAGCTCATGCCCGGATACTCGAAGGTAGAGTAGCCCAACGAGGAGTTAATAACGTCCACGCCGATGCTGTCGGCATATTCGGCTCCTGCCACCCAATTATCTTCTTCAATGAGCGATTCGCTGCCTACGTCTTCGGTTTTTAATAAAACATAGCTCGCTTTTGGGGCTGTACCGACCATCAAGCCTGGTAAATCGGCGGCGATGGTAGAAAAAACGTTGGTGCCGTGGTTGGAATGGTCGAAAACGAAATCGTCGCCGTCGATGAAATCGTGGGTGGCGACTAAGCGTTTTTCGGTGCGCATACTATCAAAAAAGGGCATTTCATTGACATTCTGAAAGCCGCCGTCCATCACCGCCACGAGCATACCGCGCCCGTCGTAGCCCATATCGTGCAGCAAAATGCCGTTTAACTGCTCGATTTGCGCTTTGGCATACCCGTATTTATTCGCCAACCGTTTATAGCTTTTTTGCCGAATTTGCAGGCTACCAGGCTTCGATTCTTTTAGTCGCCGCGTTTTGCTCACCGCCCGAACCGATTTAACAAATGGCATTTTTATTATTTTCGCAATTTGGTTCGAATCGGCTTGCACCGTAATCGTGTTGAACCACCGCGAGCGCACTAATTCCTTTGCGCCCACGCCTTTCACCACCTCTACATAGCGTTCGGCAAGTGGCAAATCGTCTAAGGCAATCGGTATGCCGTAGCGACTTCGGCGTTGCAAGGCACGCGGCGATAAAAACTCCCAAGGGCGAGCCAGCGTAAAAGTATTTCCCTTTTTATCGGAAAACTCGACGCGGAAGCGGTCTAAAATAACGGCGTTTTTGGCTTGCGCCAATGCTGCGTTTTTGCCTATAATACTAAACAGAATAAGGCTTGAAAGGAATGAAATGCTTTTAAAAAATTGTTTCAAAGTATGATGCAAGATGTATATGATGTATGAGGTATGTTTGGTGTGTGGTGTGATATATGAGGTATGAATACTTGCTTATATCTTTTAATCTATCGCCCGAATGGGAATACTAAGTATAAATACAAAAAAACACTACTTTTGTTTTTTTTGTACAAAAATCATGCTACAATATGGCTATGAAAACGCCAAGAACCTTGTTTTAAAAGGGGAACGTCTGTTATAACTCGCTCCCTATCTATTTAATCCGTATGCCAAAACACGCCGCAAAAACGCTACAAAGGTAGTAAAAGATTAGAACATCAGCGTTTTAATTAGAATTAATTTAAAAAAACGTAAAAAAATGGGAAAATACTAAAAAACACTAAAAAATGTCATACCTTTGCCAACTATTTCGAGTACACCTTATTTTTGGAACATTCCTAAACAACCGTAATCATTTTATACTATACAATGGATTTTAACTTTTTGTTTTTACAAACGCTGTTTTTACAAACGCCCGTCGCAGCACAACCTGTTGCCATCAACCCCGATGATATTCACGTTCCTTTGCTCGAATTATTGTGGAAAGGTGGGCCTATCATGGTGCCGATTGTCATTTTATCGGTTGTCGCCGTTTACCTTATCATTGAGCGCGTCATGTATATCCGCCGTGCGATGATTCTTTCGGAAACGCAAATGCAAACCGTGAAAGATTACTTGCGTCGCGGCCAACAAGACATGGCTTTAAGTACCCTCAAACAACACGACAACTCGTTTTCGCGCATTTTGCGCGTGATGATAAAACGATTAGGCCGCCCGATTAAAGAAATAGAGAGTTTCGTGGAAACCGCTACGAACATCGAAATTTCGGCGATGAACCGCAATATGAGCTATCTCGGCATCATCGCAGGTATTGCGCCGAT
>JBEEMU010000120.1:0-3428 GCA_041192485.1 Bacteroidota bacterium
CAGAGTAATCTTTTCTATCAACAGAACAATATTCCTATTTTATTGTATAAAAAATGCTATATTAATTTCATTCATCAGCAGGATTTATACGAGCTAACATACGACTTAGAAGAGGTTTCAGCCCAAACTATGTTTTGGTTTAATAATGATCCAAACGCTTATAATGTACATTTTGTACATTCGTCTCAAAGTGCTTCTGGCCGAGCAGCAGGTATTGTTTCAAACTCTTGCTATCTTAGTGCCGTTCAGGCCGTAGAGGAAATGGATATGGGAATCAGTACAAACTATAATATTCCCATAACACTACTCGTTCATGAGTTAGGCCACTGTTTTGGATTATTTCATACGCATGATTGTGAAGGTGGTGGATTATGGTCTGGTTTGCCCAGTGATAATCACTCTGACCATTGTAGTCAGTGTGACCAAGAACCAGTGAGCCGAACTCGCTTGCAAAATGGTTGGTGCGACCCTTTTAGCATTGATGTTCAACAATGTCAAGTAACAGGAGATTTCTTGTGTGATACCAGAGCAACGCCAGAATTATCATCACTTGTTAATAGATATACCAATAATTATACAGGAGAAGGTGGTACCGACCACTGGGGTGACTCTTGGAATCCGCAAACGGATAATGTTATGGCATACAGTTACTGGTGGTTTAAAAAATCTTTTACGCCATTACAAATTGGCGTTATGCTACAGTATTTGGGCGATAGAAATTTCGTTTCCTGCAACTCTAACTATAGTATTGCAGGACCGAGCAGTATTTGTTCGAGTGAGAATCAAGCATACACAATCAATATACCTAATGGGAGGTCGTTTAATTGGATTTTATCACGAAATGAAAACCCCGATGTGCAAATAGTATCACAAACAGCAACGAGTGTTGTTATTCATTCATCTTCGACAGTAAACTCCACCACTAACCTATTAGCAATACCCACATCTTGTGATGATAATCCTGTTTCATTTACAATAGATATTTCTGAACCTAATCCTACAGGTTCAATAGCTTGTAATTCCCAGATTACCCGAGGTGCCAACAGCATTCAGACACTAAATTTCTACCCTGCTGTAGGATATTTAAATTGGTATTTCCCTCCTGGTTGGAGTATTATAGGTTGTGAACATTGCTCTACTATTCGTGTTTTGATTGGACCTAACGCAATAACAGGTCATGTCGGAGCCGATGGCGGTGCTTGTGGGCTTCATGCCCAACGCGATGTGTTGGTGCGCACGGAAACAGGCGGCTTGACTTGCATACCCTTGTATGATGGTGCAACTGAAAGTGTCATAGATGAAAATGTACCAACAATAGAGTTAGCAACAGATAATAGTACTGACCAGCTGCGGATACAAATAGATGGTACGAATGAAACGTATTCGGCTAAAATTTATGATATTTACAGCAGTAATCTTGTAAAGCAAATGAATGTTAGCAATGTGAGTACACATGATATTTCCGATTTACAAACCGGAGTTTACGTTGCTCGGTTTAATGTACCAAATTGTCCCTTCGGCTTACGTTTTATCAAATATTAGTTTTTATCAACTATTTATATATCTTCTATCATGAAAAAAAACAATATCGTATCCTTTGTACTTTCCTGTAGCCTATTGCTTATTGGTATGATTGGCTTTACAGCCTGCCCAAAGGCACCGCTCGGAGACCTACTTACCCCGCCTGCACATTGCTTTGTTTTTAAAAACAAAGGAGAAAACTCTGATTTTTTTATAGGCAATAGTACCTACAATGTAGATTCCATTGTTTATACAAACAGAGTGGGCTACATAGGTAAATTTGAAGTTGCAAAATTAGCGACAGAAAATAGATTTGCATGGGGAGATTTAGCATCGCCTGTAATTTACATCGATTACAAGAACGGTGATATTGACACTATAAAACAAGTATCTATTCCAACAGAACCTAGCGGAAGTATCCCTAAATGGGATAGGTTGGACAACCTAAAGGTCTATTTCAATGGGCAGCTTGTAAAAGAGTTCGACTTTTTAGCAAATCCTAATTTAAGGAGTGAATATAGAGCCAGTAATTCAGGACCATCAATTGGAACAAAAAATCCAATGGTGATAGAATTATCAAAAAAATAAATAAAAAAATCGCCTAACATTGTATATACGCCCATGCCGCAAAAAAAACGGCACGGCGTATATACGGTTGTTTCCTGCTATCATGCAGACCGCTTAGCCAACCATTGAGATTTAAAAATATGCGGAGGTTGCGACGGGCAGTTTTCGTTTCGCTTTGCTCACTCAAACTGCCCATCGCAACCTCCGTAGAATCCACGAAACTGATAGTCAAACTGACAGATTAACCCGCAAAACAGCAGGGAACGGCAGTAAAAAAACGCACAAAAAATAAAAATATGTGACATGGTTTATATGGAAATTTTATGCACGAATCGGATTAGCACATGAAAAACCAAGCCCAAATCTGTGGTTATCAAAGCGGAAAAGTTGATAAAAAAACTAAATTTTGCGCACAAAGCGGATTAGCGTATGGAAAAACAAGGTCCCAAATTCGGGATTAGCAAAGCGAAAAAGTTGATGAAAAAAAGGAAAATTACGCACGAATCGGATTAGCGCGTGGAAAAATAAAGCCTAAATTTGCGGTTAGCAAGCGGAAAAGTTGATGAAAACAACGAAAATTACGCACGAATCGGATTAGCGTATGGAAAAACAAAGCAAAAAGTTGCGATTAGCAAGTAGAAAAGTTGATGAAAACAACGAAAATTACGCACAAATCGGATTAGTATACGGAAAAACAAGCCAAAACTTGCGGTTAGCAAGCGGAAAAAGTATTAAAAAAAACAACGAAAATTACGCACGAATCGGATTAGTATGTAGAAAAAATAAAGCCAAAATTTGCGATTAGCAAGCAGAAAAGTTGATGAAAACAACGAAAATTACGCACGAATCGGATTAGCATACGGAAAAACAAGCCAAAACTTGCGGTTAGCAAGCGAAAAAGTATTAAAAAAACAACGAAAATTACGCACAAATCGGATTAGCATACGGAAAAACAAGCAAAAAGTTGCAGTTAGCAAAGCGAAAAAGTTGATGAAAAAAAGGAAAATTACGCACAAATAGGATTAATCTGTGGAAAAAATAAAGCCAAAATTTGCGGTTAGCAAGCGAAAAAGTTGATGAAAAAATAGGATTTACGTGTGGATTTGGTTAATAAAACACCTCAAAAAAGGCACAAAATTGAGTTTTTTACCCAAATTACAAGATAAAACGATTAAAAAATGTCGCAGAATAAAAAATAAATAAAGACAGACAGGGAACAGTGTATATACGTCAATTTGCGCCTAAAAAGGACGCAAAATGCGTATATACTGACGTTCTACACAACGAAGGGCTAAACGCCCCACGCGGCTAAACGCGATGCGTGTGTTGATGTAGAACAA
>JBEEMU010000121.1:0-4749 GCA_041192485.1 Bacteroidota bacterium
AGAGCGTGACTTAAAAGCCGTTTTTAAAAAAAAAATATGGAATAAGCTGCATTTGCAACTCATTTACTTCGGACGCGAGTATTGCCCTGCGCGTGGACACAAAGCCGAAAATTGCCCTATTTGCAGTATTTACGGCGTGTAGAAATTTTACAAATCGATAAAAGCTTTATTCGCCTTTTACCACGCAACCCTATCGGGTGTTCATTAAGAAAATTTTTTCCTAAACAACTCATTTTCATAAAAAACCGCCATCAGCTTTACAGTAGATGGCGGTTTTTTATGAAAATGAATCAATTATAGTACTCCGTCAAAATTTTCTTTTTTAAAATATAAAATTATTTATTCCCTACATTCTTATAATGTAGAGAGCACTTCACTTATTAAGCGATTTTTAAAGGTAGCAAAATTTTAAAAAATTTCTACTCCGTCAAAATTTTCTTTCTATAAAAAATATTTTTTTTGTAAAATATTTAAATGAAAACCGTACCTTTGTGGCAGTGATATTGGGTAAGTGTAGAAAAATGAAAACCGTACCTTTCTGGCAGTGATATTGGGTAAGCGTAGAAAAGCAATGGCTTCAATTAGCAAAAAACACCTTCATATACTTTGGAATAAATCCCAAAGTATCAAGGCGCAGCCTAAGTTGAGAGCGTCGGGGTAGGAGAGGAGAGAGGCTTGTTAAATAGGGCGTTCTGGGCTAATAATACCTGTGTTTATTTTGCCTAAATAGTGTTTCAAGTTAATAGGGACAGATTCTTGGCTGGCGGGTCTTCAGCCCGTCACATACCGTTGAAAAATTGGAATTTTTTTACGGAACTATCGGGTAGCTGGCTAAACGTACTTTATTGGTGCAGCGCACCCTAAATATTTGTAGCATTTTTAGTGGCAGTTATGCCTTATGTGCAGCGCAGCGAAATATATAAATGACTGATAACCAACATATTAGATTATGGTGCGCTGCACCTTGACGTATTTCACTTTTGATTTTGCTACAAATATTATGGTGCGCTGCACCTACTCACTTTTGGTGTTAGCCAAGAACCCGATAATTCCGTTTTTTTATGGAGCGGGCTAAATACCCAGCTCGCCGAAACATTCGTATTTATCCGACAGGATTAAATAGATTGACTACTAAGCCCTTACCACACCTAAATAATTACGATTAGTTATACCTTTTAATTTTTATTATTGTGCAAAAATCTTGGATTCTAATATCCGAAAACTCCGATTTCCCATTAGCGAATATTCCTTATGGGATAATAACGACCGAGGACAATAGTTTTCCGCGTCTTGCAACCATCATAGGAGACACCGTTATCGACCTTTCCCAGCTCAATGCGATGGGCGCATTTGAAGACATTGAAGGCATCGATGATTTTGCTTTCGACAGCCATTCGCTCAACGACTTTATCGCACAAGGCAAAGGCATTACGCAGGCTGTGCGCCGACGCATACAACAGCTTTTTGGAAAAGACCATGCCGAATTGCGCGATAATACGGCTGTTCATAGCGATATTTTTTATAAAGCAAGCGACGTGCAGCTGCACTTGCCCATAGAAATTGGCGATTATACCGATTTTTATAGCTCGCGCCAACACGCTACAAACGTTGGCATTATGTTTCGCGACCCCGCAAATGCGTTGCTACCAAACTGGCTACACATTCCTGTGGGCTATCACGGCAGAGCATCGAGTATTGTGGTAAGCGGCACTGATATTTTGCGCCCAAGCGGGCAACGTATGCCGCCAGGAGCGGAAAAACCAGTTTTCGGAGCCTCGCAATTACTTGATTTTGAGCTGGAAATGGCATTTATTATCGGAAAAGAAAACCGATTAGGCCAGCCTGTTACCACAGCCGAAGCCGAAGATTATATATTCGGGTTGGCTTTATTCAACGACTGGTCGGCTCGCGATATTCAAGCGTGGGAATATGTGCCGTTAGGCCCCTTTCTCGGTAAAAACTTTGCGTCAAGCCTGTCCCCTTGGATTGTCACTTTGGAAGCCTTAAACGAATTCCGTTTGGCCGGCCCCGTGCAAGAGCCTGCCGTTCTGCCTTATTTAGAATATAGCGGAAATGGGCATTATGACATTGCCTTAGAAGTAGCTATTCAGCCTGAAAACGGCGAGAAAAAAGTAGTTTGCCAGTCTAATTTTAAAAATATGTATTGGAATATGGTGCAGCAGTTGGCGCATCATACGGTCAATGGCTGTAATATGCGCATCGGCGACCTTTGTGCTTCGGGAACTATTAGCGGGGATACGCCCGAATCGTTTGGCTCGATGCTCGAACTTACTTGGCGCGGCGCAAACCCTATCGCGATGCCCGACGGCTCGCAACGCAAATTTATCAACGATGGCGATACGGTCATCATGCGCGGCTTTGCTCAAAAAGGCGATTTACGCATCGGCTTCGGCGAAGTAACAGGCAAAATTGTCAATGCTATGACTGCCCTATAGGAAATACTAAAAACGGTATTGTCATTTTTTTACATTTTAAAAAAAATAAATGTAAAAAAGTTAGGCCATGTAAAAATAATACCCTAATTTTGTCGCCTATTATTTTTGTAGTAGTAATATGACAAAATAGACAGGTTGCAAAAATAAATTTTTCGAGGACGTGATGCGGACGCATCACGTCCTCGAATTTTTTTTGTAGAGTCCTTTTTCCTTAAAGGGCTTATTCGGCGGTCGTTTTCTTTCGTCCCTGTCCTGTTTATAAATCAATTTACAAGGAGTGCCTCATAATTATAGTTCCTACTTAAAAACCCACACCATGCTCCAACGCCTTCACACCCTCCATCAATGCAAATTTAAGCGAAAGCGGCGTTAGTCGCTGCTTTATTTCCCATCGTTTTCCTACTTGCTTTTGCAGTGGGCTGGCATTTTTTTGCCAAAATTCAAAAATAATTTCAAAATAATTTCATTAATTTCAAAAATTAACCATATCTTTGTATTAATAATATGAATAGAATAATAAAAATAATATTCGTAGCCTTCGGGCTTTTTTGCGGCGCGTTTATGGGCGTGGCGCAGGGGCAGACTTACTCTGCCAATTTTGTAGATGGCAGCCTCTACTTTAAAATAAAAGGCGGCTATAGTAGTAGTGTGCAGAATCGCACGGGCTTTCAAACGAGTTCGCTGCCCTATATTATGGCATTGGAAAACATTTTTAGCGCAAACAGCGTGACTGCCGTAGAAAAAGAGTTTGGTGCAAACGCCGATACTATACTTACGCGTATTTATAAGGTTGATTTTGCTGATTTTAGCCAAGCGGATACGCTGGTCGCGCAAATTGCTGCACTTCCAGAGGTGGATTATGCGGAAAAAGTGCCTGTTTATTATACTTCGGTTATTACAAACCCGACAAATGACCCGCTGGCTACAGTCGCACAACAATGGTCATTAGATAGAGTTAATGCTTGGGCAAATTGTATCATAGGGACAACAATACCTACTATTAGGCCAATTATCGCAATTTTAGATAATGCGGTACTCACTACACACGAAGATTTGATTGGGAATATTTGGACAGAGGCAGGTACTGGGATACATGGCGCAGATTTTTCTACCGCTACCGCAGGTGCTCCAGTTAGCACCGACCCGAATCCACCTATGACAATGCCAACAATGCCTGCGGGAAGTACTACAACAGTTGCGGAGTATTTTCAAAGTTTTTCACACGGTACGCATTGCGCAGGCATAGCAGGGGCGCGAAGCGATAATAGTATAGGTGTCGCCTCTGTAAGTCGTAATTATGCGCAAATTATGGGTATAAAATTAGTGTCAAGTACGACTACAAATCCGGGTGTTGTAACGGGCGATGTGCCTGCGGCAATTGCTTGGGCGGTAGCGCACGGTGCAAATGTAATTAGTATGTCGTTTGGTAATAGTTACCTAAATGGTTTCGATAGCCCAACAAATACATTACAAGTCGCTATTGACGCAGCCTATAATGCGGGTGTCGTGTGTATTGCTGCGGCAGGGAATGCGAATGTATCAAACCCAGCTTATCCAGCAAACTGCAACCATGTTATTGCGGTAGCAAGTACGGATAATGCCGATATAAAATCATCGTTTTCTAATTATGGCACTTGGATAGATGTGAGTGCGCCAGGTAGCGATATTTTAAGTTGTACGGTAGAAGAAAACAACGTGCCTAATTATGGATTCAAGTCGGGTACTTCTATGGCTTGCCCGATGGTAGCAGGTTTGGCAGGCTTGTCGTGGGTTGTTAATGGTATTGGCGGTTTGACGGGTGCTGCACGAGTAAATAGGGTACAGCAAATTATCAAATCTACGGCTTTGAATATAGATGCTACTAATCCTAATTTTGTAAACCGCTTGGGCGCGGGGCGTATCAATTTGAGTAATTTATGTGCAGCAAGTACGGTGTGTACTCCACCAATTACTTTAACAAACACCACAACGCCCATGCTTTTCAACTCGCCTTGCTATGCTGATATAGATACCGCTATAACCAGTACAAATATTACGGCAGGTACACCCATACAATTAACTGCAAGTAATATTAGCCCTACTAATATCAATTGGCAATGGTCGGCTTCGCCTGCAATAGCAGGGCAGCCTACAATCGTGCAAACAAATACGCCTTCGGCTAATTTTACCTATAACCAAGCAGGAACTTATCAAATTCGTTTTACGGCAGAAGGCAGTAATAGCCCTTTATGCAATATAGAAACTTGCTATAATTTGAACGTTACTTGCCCCGCTAATCCTGCTGTTTTAACTG
>JBEEMU010000122.1:0-5037 GCA_041192485.1 Bacteroidota bacterium
CCTGCCGAACTTGACCCTGCTACGCTGCGCATAGGCTCGGCAAGTCACGCTATGACGTATTCGCTCAAAGCAAATGGTAGTTTAGAGTTTTTATTTCAAAATATTCGCCTAACCGATAGTACGTCGAATGAAGCAAAATCGCATGGTTTTGTAACCTATAAAATAAGAACAAAACCGAATCTATCCGCAGGCACGACGATAAATAACCAAGCCTTTATTTATTTCGATTATAATACGCCTGTTGCTACCAATATTTATACGCACACGATTGGCACACCGAATGAGGTGTTTTTGAGTACAAATCCAATAGAAAACAACCCATTAGGTTTGCATATTTTCCCGAATCCGGCCAAAGATAATTTGACCATACAATTAGAAAACAAAAACGAAAACTATGATTTACAGCTCGTAAACGCCTTCGGGCAAACTATTTTTACGAAAAAATTGACCGAAACAACCACTTTATTAAATACCGAAACATTGCCACAAGGCAGTTATTTTATTTATATTTTGGGTAAAAATGGCAAAACGGTAGGGAAGTTTGTGAAATTGTAGTAAAACAAAAAAACGTCTTTGTGAAAACAAAGGCGTTTTTTTTAGACTTACCGCGACTTACCAAGTTTTCGAAACTTCGTAAGTCTTGCAGTAGTACTGGTAATTTTATAAACAAGCTAATAGCCATGCCCGCTCGGTAAGCGGCTGTAAATCGGTTATTTCGGTGCGTAAAGCGGCGCGTTCTTCTTTATCAAACGGGTTATGCGCCATCAACCTTTTGACGCAATGTATAATATTTTCATAATTTTGTTGATGATAGCCGAGAGTAGCGCGTTTTCGGTGCAAAAACTGCTTAAAACTGCGCAAATGCACGTCTAATGCGTCCAATTCTTCCTGTTCGTAATATATTTTGAGCAACATTACTTTTGCATCTAATTGCAGGAAAATATCGCCGTAGGTCAAATTATCGAGCAAAGGCATGGCTTGCGCAAAATCGCGGCGCGTGAAATAATAACGCGCCAAATTGTATTCGTAATAGTTTCGACGCTGCTCGGCGGGTAAGTTTTTTTTATATTTTTCTAAAAAATGCAAGGTATAATCCATTTCGCCGATGCGCAAACCCATCGCAATAGCATTTTTATAGGTATAAACGCTCAATTCGCTGTTTTTCGCCAATAAAACACCCGTTTCCACGCCCTCTTTATACAGTTCAAATAGTTGCCGATAAAACGTTTTATCGCCTTTATTGCTTTGTTTTATCGCGTAATTTATCGCAAAAAGGTAGATATTCCGCAATTCATCGTTGCTAAAAGCCGCACGGTCGGTCGATATTTTTTGCCGTAAAGCAGTAAAAAATGGCAGCGATTCGGTTTCGGTATTCATTTTAAAAATAAAATAATACGCGCCAATAAACGGCACCGTTTCCTGCCATTTTCGCGCTTCGATGCGTTCCAAAAGCGGCGTTAAAACCCCAAAATCATAAGCCAATTTATACACGTTTTGGTGCGAAAGTGCGGTGCAAACCGTGCGCAATTTATCGGCGGCAAAGGCTTTTTCTTGTGCGATAAGAATGTTTTGCAAATTGTTTTCGGCGGCGCGTTCTTTTTCTACAACGTGCTGAAACCACAGTTTTTCGGTATCATTTTGCAACGCAAGATACTGAATATCTTGTATTTCTGCATCGTCTAATTTTTTTTGTAAAACTTGGTAAGTTTGTAAAAATGGCTTTTCTGTTTGCAAGTTTTGGTAGGCTTTTGCCAAAAAAAACGTCTTTTTCACTTCGCTTTCGTGAGCGGTTTGATACACTAAATAGGCTTCTATCGCTTTCAAAAAAAACGATTGTGCGTGTCGCAAACGGTCGTCGTTATACGGAATATCGCCATACAAAGCCGCAAAAACCGCATTTTTGGCTAAAGAAATGCTAGAATCGTCGTCATGTTTACGCAAATAAGCGTAAAACAAGCGCACGTCTTCGCGCACATTATGATAAGGCGACGCGAGCCATTCCTGCAAATCGTGTTTTGTTGTACGCGGCAACGCCGACCAAAGGCTGTATAGTTTCATTTTTTTGAATTATTTGTATTTTTAGTATTTTTAGTATTTTTGATATAGCGTATTAGGATAGCACACAGTTTTAAAGGATTAGACACGGGTTTTTTAAATTTTTTTTCAAGGCTTTTTATGTCTTAATAAACAGTCGCATTATTTTATTTGTACCTATTTAGGCGTTTTTTTTCTTATTTTAAAAACACAAAATTACGGATATTTCTAATAAAAACAAGCATTTTTAAAAAAGAACCCTGTACAAATGCTTTTTTTTTGAGTTTGGCGGTATCGGGATATTGTCGGACATTTGCATTGTAATTGAAAAAAGCGCGTAATTATGGTATAAAAAAAAATCCGCGAAATCTGCGTAATCTGCTTAATCTGCGTTTCCAATCTGCTTAATCTGCGTTTCCAATCTGTTTAATCAACATTTTATAATACACTAATTTTTCTTATGAAAACACTATTTCAAAAAATCCTTTTGCTCGCCCTTTTTGTGGTTAGTAGCAATTTTACCGCACAGGCGCAATATGTGACGATACCTGATGCGAACTTCCGTGCGTTTTTACAACAATCGTATCCAGGATGCTTTAATGGGCAGGGGCTGATGGACACGACTTGTGCAGCTATCGTGACTGCTATAATGATGGATTGTAGCAATAAAAGTATTGCAAACTTGGAAGGGGTGCAGTATTTTGATGGATTGCAAAGGTTGGATTGTGATGGTAATCAATTGACGAGCTTACCTGCCTTGCCTGCTGCTTTGCAATATTTGGATTGTTATGGTAATCAATTGACGAGCTTACCTGCCTTGCCTGCCACTTTGCAATATTTTTATTGTGAATATAATCAATTGACGAGTTTACCTGCCCTGCCTGCTGCTTTGCAAATTTTGGACTGTAGTGCTAATCAATTGACGAGTTTACCTGCCCTGCCTGCCACTTTGCAAAATTTCTATTGTTTTAGTAATCAATTAACGAGTTTACCAGCCCTCCCTGCCGCTTTGCAAAGTTTCTATTGTGATGCTAATCAATTGACGAGTTTACCAGCTTTACCTGCTACTTTGCAAAATTTGAGGTGTGGTTATAATCAATTGACGAGTTTACCTGCCCTGCCTGCTGCTTTGCAAATTTTGGACTGTAGTGCTAATCAATTGACGAGTTTACCTGCCTTGCCTGCTGCTTTGCAAACTTTGTGGTGTTCTGATAATCAATTGACGAGTTTACCTGCCTTGCCTGCTGCTTTGCAAGTTTTGTATTGTTGGAATATTCAATTGATATGTTTACCAGCTTTACCAAATACTTTAATAGGATTACGCTGCTCTTCTACCATCACTTGCTTGCCTAATCTTCCTAATGGCTTAACAATCTATTACTTCCAAAATGGGGTATATACTCTTGTTACCCTCCCCCTCTGCACTCCAAACAATACACAAGGTTGCCTTTTTTCTGCTCGTATCTTCGGTAAAGCCTATCAAGATATAAACACAAACTGCACGACCGACTCAACAATAGATATTGCTCAAAAAAATATAATGATACAAGCGCGAAATACTACTACGCAAGAAGTATATACCACGAATAGCAACGCAAACGGCGATTACGAACTTGGTTTGCCTGCACCTGCTACTTATGAAATAAAAGCAATTTTTCAAAACAATTACTGGACAACTTGCGCTCCG
Source organism: Bacteroidota bacterium (assembly GCA_041192485.1). Classification (GTDB taxonomy): domain Bacteria; phylum Bacteroidota; class Bacteroidia; order Chitinophagales; family Saprospiraceae; genus JBEEMU01. Next base: position 3,722 of record JBEEMU010000122.1, read on the forward strand.
CAAACAGTTACGCTTACGCAAAATACAGCCCAAATGCAAAAAGATGTGTATATACAGCCTGTTGTGTCCTGTGCCGATATGGAAATTGACCATCAAATACAAAATTTTGCGCGACCTTGCAGTACAGCGGTCTATAAAGTTGCTTATTTAAATAGTGGTACAATAGCATCAACGGGTACACTTGCGCATATTACATTGCCCGCCGAACTCACGTTACAAAGCATGACTCGACCTTATACTGCACTTGGCGGCGGGGTTTTCGAGGTGCAATTGCCCGCAGTGCCTGCCTTAGAGCGTGATACCTTTAGTTTTTCGGCGGGAGTGTCTTGCGCGGCAGTTATGAACCAAATGTTGTGTACAGAAGCAGAAATATTGCCGCATACTTATTGCAATACAGGCACGCTTGGCTGGGACGGCTCCGATATTACGCTTTCGGGGCATTGCATAGGGCAAGACTCGGTGCGGTTTATTTTTACCAATACAGGCAGTTCGCCGATGAGTACTTCGCGCTCCTACTGGGTTATTGAGGATAACGTGATGCTGCGCAATAATAATTTTCAGTTAGGCGCGGGCGCACGAGATTCGATTACCATTGCTGCCAACCCGACTCGTATTTATAGAATGATTGCCGACGAAGCGCCAAATAATCCGAACGGCAATACGCAAGAAACGTTTTTAATTTGGGGTTGTCGTGGTCTAAATAATCAAATTCATTGGGGCTTTGTCAATCAATTTGGCTTAAATAATGGCGCGATAAATCCGCATAATTTATGCACACCTGTACGCACGTCCTTTGACCCTAACGATATTTCGGCAGTAGCCGAAGGAACCGATGCCCAACATTTTATTTTGAATAATACCGATTTGGAGTATAAAATACGTTTCCAAAACACAGGCAACGATACGGCTTTTGTGGTGCGTGTCATCGACAAACTACCTGCCGAACTTGACCCTGCTACGCTACGCATCGGTGCGGCAAGTCACGCTATGACGTATTCGCTCAAAGCAAATGGTAGTTTAGAGTTTTTATTTCAAAATATTCGCCTAACCGATAGCACGTCGAATGAAGCACATTCGCATGGTTTTGTGACTTATAAAATAAAAACAAAAGCAAATCTCGCCACAGGAACGACGATAAATAACCAAGCGCAGATTTATTTTGATGTAAACATACCCGTTGCTACCAATATTTATACGTAGGCTGTTCAGAAAAAAGAGAAAAGTTCTTTGTACTTTTGTGCTGTGAAACGACCAAAAATAACAAAGAACCCGTCCGAAGGACAGGGCAAAGATAGTGCAAAAAGTTGGAAAGACAA
>JBEEMU010000123.1:0-2639 GCA_041192485.1 Bacteroidota bacterium
TATGCCCTATGTTTAAGTTGTAGGTTTCCTCGCGTTCTCCTATTGAAATACGGGTTTTATGTGCGTTTAAAAAGGCTAAGGCTTCGGTGTATTTTTGAAATGTAATATAGTTTGTGAGTATATTTTGCAATCTAACGGTATTGATAAAGCCGCCTACCATATAAATCCAGCCTTTTTCATAGCCGAATAGCTGCCAGTCGAATAAGTCTTGCCGCGAAAATGCCCCTTTTTGCCAGGTAACAGCAATATGATTTTCGATTAAAATATGAATGAAGGATATCTCGTCTAAACGGAGGTTAATATCCGTTAATTGTTTTTTGATATTTTCTAATAGGCTATTTTCGCCTTTTACAAATAAAAAAAATAGGTCGCGGTATAGTATAATCAATTTATCTTGGTGCAAAAACGGGTTTTCTTCCATATATTTTAAAATAAAGTCGATTGATGCTGTATCAAACGGGCTATTATTTACAAAATAAGCAGCATATTTCCGCGCTGTATTTTTGAGTTTTAAGACAGTAAATGCTTTATCTAAATTTTTATCTATACCCTCTACATCAAAATTTCGCAAATCTAAAAGTTCCTGTATTTCAAAATAACGTTCACAATCTATCAAATCTGCATAGAAATAATCGGTGCCTTGTACTGTATTTTCTTGTTTTTCTTGTGATAGTTTGTTATGGTACTGATTTGCTAATTCGCCCTCCGCATTTTTCAAAAAATAGAAAGAGAGTTTGCGCTCACGCTCTCCTTTTTCCATATCGACCGCTTGCAGCACCAAAAAATCTTCTACTTTTTCTACTAAATCGGAACACGCTAACCGCAATACCACATCGTTATAGGTGGTATTTTGCCAAATTTGCGTATAAGTTTCGGCTCTACTAATATCTTTTTCGGCAGCAATGTACCGCAATAGTAAATGTAGTAAGTCGCAGATATTGGCTTGTTTGAGTGCAACTCTATTAGTGACAAATGCAATTAATGCTTTATGCTCTTTTGGCGGAATAGCCTGCAAAATCGCCCAGATTTTTGTTTTTTTCATTTAAAATCGCCTTTATTTAAGCCACAAAGGTAGGGTTTTTTTCTACATTTTTACGCATACTGTATCATATTATTCCTGTAATTTACTTATTATCAGTGCTTTATTATTTTTAATAGTTTAAAAATAGAAAATTCATAAGAATAATTGCCAATAATTGTATTTTTTTGAACAGTCTTTTTGCCGCTATCTTTACGGAAGATTTCTAACAAACTTATATTTTTACAATCGTATTAAATTCTTATGAAAACAAACTCTTTTTTATTCGCTTTTTTAAGCGCGTGGTTGCTCTTGAGCAACGGAACCGCTTATGCGCAAAACATTTGGTATGCCGCGCCTACGGCTGCGGGCAATGGCAATGGCATGAGCTGGGCAAATGCCTCGAGCCTTGCGATAGTGTTAGACAGCCTCGCACACGCAGGCGACGAGGTGTGGGTCAAACAAGGCAGACATAAGCCTGTTTTTGATTATAGTCGGAAGCCTGCACCGCAAGATCCGCGCACTAAACAATTTACACTTCCTGATGGCGTAAGGCTTTATGGCGGCTTTGCAGGGAACGAAACGCTCCGCACACAACGCAATTGGCGAACGAATATTACCACACTTAGTGGTGATTTAAACGGCAATGATGGGGCAAATTTTGCTAATAACGCGGAAAATGTTTACCATATCTTGCTGTCTGTCGATAGTCATCTGCTCACAACGCTCGATGGTTTTTCGGTAAGCGGGGGTAATGCAGATGGTTCCAACACAGGCTATCAGGTAGGTAATACTTGGGTTGCTGGTGAGAATGGGGCTGGTATTTTTGCGCTAACCTCAGCCATGACAATAGAAAACTGTTTATTTAAAAGCAATAAGACAATCGGCTCAGGCGGTGCTTTGAGTTTAGAAGGTTCAGGCCTTACTATGAAAAACTGCGAATTTAGCAACAATAAAGCTGGCTATGGCGGTGCTATTTCATCAAATAACAGCTCAAATTCCACCATCAATCGCTGTGTGTTTCAAGGTAACGTATCTAATTACGAAGGAGGAGCTTTAGAAAACTATATCAACTCTTCGCCTACTGTAACGAATTGCCTTTTTATAAATAACACCTCGCTTGCGGGTGGCGCAATAGAAAATTATAGTAGTGCGCCTACCATAACGAATTGCACCTTTACAGCGAATAATTCACAAAGCGGAACAGGAGTTTATAGCCAAGTAAGTTCAGCACCTACTATTACAAACTGTATTTTTTGGGGAAATTCTACTGCTAGCGCTTGTATATTGGATAGGAATAGTGTGTCCACAATTTCCTATACAACAATACAAGGCACTATAGCTTATGCAGGTGTGGGCAATATTCGAACTGACCCGATGTTTTTGAATATTGCCGACCTTGATGGCGCAGATAACCAGTTTATGACCACCGATGATGGCTTGCAACTCGGTGTGTGTAGTTATGCCATAGATGGAGGCACTAATAGCGTTTTACATACCACCGATATTGTAGGTACAGCTATCCCTGTTTTAGCTACTGTGGATATGGGTGCGTATGAAAACACAACAAACGCGGCTTTGCCAGCAGCTACTATAACCGCCAGCTCTGTGGGAAATATTA
>JBEEMU010000124.1:0-3524 GCA_041192485.1 Bacteroidota bacterium
TCCGCAAGGTTTTTCGATAGTTTCGCCAAAATAAGCTAATAAAATACGGCGGCGGCAGATGTCAGCTTCCGCAAATTGCTGTATTCGCTTGAGTTTTTCGAGGTTTAATTCGGCTTGTCCGCTTTCTTCTGCAAATTTTGTGAGTATCAATAAATCGCCATAAGTATAATATAAAAGCGTATCGGAGGGCAGCCCGTCGCGCCCCGCTCTGCCTATTTCTTGGTAGTAACTTTCCATCGATTTCGGCATATTATAATGCACAATCCAACGAACATTCGACTTATCGATGCCCATTCCGAAGGCGATAGTTGCGCAAATAATGGGCGTTTTATCGTTTATAAAATCATTTTGCACCTTTTCGCGCTGTGCTGTAGGCAATTGTCCGTGGTAATAATCCACGTTGTAGCCCATGCGTTGCAGGGTTTCGCACACTTCTTTGGTGCTGTCGCGGCTTAAGCAATAAATAATGCCGCTTTCGCCTTTTTTCTTATCAATAAGCGCGGCAATTTCTCTAATTTTGTCTTTTTTAGGAATAGCGTGTCGCACCGTCAAACTCAAATTTGGTCGGTCGAACGACGAGATAAACGTTTGCGGATTTTGAAGATTAAGCTGCTCTACAATGTCTTTGCGCGTCACTTTTTCGGCAGTTGCGGTTAGCGCAATAACGGGAACGTGGGGGTATTTTCGTCTAAATGTCGCCAATTGCTTGTATTCGGGGCGGAAATCGTGTCCCCATTGCGAAATACAATGCGCCTCGTCGATGGCTAATAAACTGATGTCTAAGGTTGTGAAAAAGTTATTCACCTCGGTCACGAGTTTTTCGGGCGAAACGTAGAGTAGTTTTAAAAGTCCGCGTTGCGCCATCGTTTTTATATCGGTTTCTTGTTGCGAAGAAATGGACGAATTGAGGAACGCCGCCGCCACACCATTTCCCGTAAGGGCATCTACTTGGTCTTTCATCAGCGAAATAAGCGGCGAAACGACAATCGTAATGCCTTTTAGCATCAGGCTTGGTAGTTGAAAACAGATAGATTTACCGCCACCTGTTGGCATTAAAACCAAGGTGTCGTTACCTGCTAACACGCTTTCGATAATGGGTTCTTGCATGGCTCTGAAGCCATCGTACCCATAATATTTTTTTAATAAAACCTTTGCGGTTGTTAATGTTTCGGTTGTCAAAATAGTTATTTTTTATTTTTATCATTTATCCATTCCTAAACAAACCACTACGGGGCAATGGTCAGAATGGACGGCTTCGTTGGCATGACGGGCGGTAGTCAAGCGGTCTTTCAAAGAATCGGTTACGGCGATATAATCAATGCGCCAACCTTTGTCGTTGGCTCGCGAGTTGAAACGGGTACTCCACCACGAGTAAGTTTGTAAACTTGGGTTGCAGTAGCGGAAAGCGTCGGTATAGCCTTCGGCGAATAATTTGGTCATCCAAGCGCGTTCTTCGGGCAAAAAGCCTGACGTTTTTTGGTTTCCCTTCGGGTTGTGAATGTCCATTTCTTGGTGCGCAATATTATAATCGCCGCAAATGACTAAATTAGGTCGTTTGTTGCGCAAAGCGTTTGCCCAAGGCAGAAAATCGTCTAAAAAGCGGAATTTTACGGCTTGCCGCTCCTCGCCGCTTGTTCCGCTTGGGAAATAGCAGGACAGCACGGTTATTTCGCCAAAATCGGCGCGTAAAACACGGCCTTCGCGGTCGTATTCAGCAATTTCGCAGCCTTTTTCTACCAAATCGGGCGCAACTTTGCTGACGATACCGACTCCGCTATAGCCTAATTTTTCGGCAGAAAACCAATGGCAATGCACATAACCAGCCTCGTGGAATAACTCCACTGGTATTTGCTCGGCTTGCGCCTTGGTTTCTTGAATACAGATAATATCGGGATTTTCGGTTTTCAACCACTCGATAAGGTCTTTTTTTAAGGCGGCTCGGATGCCGTTGGTATTGTATGTAACGATTTTCATAGGGCAAAGGTAAGTTTTTTTTAAAAAATTTTCACCAAAAATAAAAACAAAAGCAAAAATAAGCTGGTTTTTAGATAAGTTTGAAAATAAAACGAAAAAATACTTACCTTTGCGGTGTATTTTTAAACTGATATGAAAAAAATAGAATTAGACGTTGTAACGCTCACGCATAGCACGGTGAGCAATCATAATTACGCCGTGGTACTCGGAGAGCATTATGGCGCACGTCGACTCCCAATTGTCATCGGAGGCTTTGAAGCGCAAGCAATTGCTGTCACCTTGGAGCGTATGTATCCGCCGCGCCCACTAACGCACGACCTGTTGAAAAACACGATTGAGCAATTAGGCGCAACGCTTAAAGAGGTCATTATCAATGACTTCCAAGAAGGCGTTTTCTTTGCACAGCTGATTTGTTTGCTGCATGGCGAGGCTATCGAAATAGACTCGCGCGCGTCTGATGCCATTGCCTTAGCGGTGCGGTTTGAGTGTAAAATTTATACCTATGAGTTCATTTTAGAAGCAGCGGGCATCGTCATTGAATCGGAAATGGCAGAAGTAGAGAAAACGAAAGATTCTAAAAACCCCGCTTCCTCGCCTGCCACTTACTCGCGCTACAATATAGAGGAGTTGAAGCGAATGATGCAAGAGTCTTTGGAAAACGAAGACTATGAGCAAGCCGCTCGTATCCGCGACGAGTTAGGAAAGCGAAACGCATAAAGATTTTAGGCTATAAATAAGCCATCAATCACAAATAATCTAATGAACGCATATATTTACGACGCAGTGCGCACCCCACGCGGAAAAGGAAAAAAGGGGGCTTTACACGAGGTAAAGCCCGTAGATTTGCTGGTAACTTGCTTGCAAGCCTTGCAACAGCGCAATAATTTGGACACTGCAGAGGTGGAAGACGTGATAGTGGGCTGCGTTACTCCGATAGGCGACCAAGGCGGCGATATTGCAAAAACGGCGGCGTTGTATGCAGGCTGGTCCGATAAAGTGGCGGGTTTGCAAATCAATCGCTTTTGCGCTTCGGGGCTTGAAGCCGTTAATTTAGCGGCGATGAAAGTGGCTTCGGGCATGGAAGAGTGGATTGTAGCAGGTGGCGTGGAAAGCATGAGCCGAATACGCATGGGTAGCGATGGCGGCGCACTATTTTTAGACCCGATGGTGGCTACAAAAATCGGGTTTGTTCCGCAAGGCATCGGTGCCGATTTGATTGCAACGATTGAAGGTTTCAGCCGTACAGCTTGCGATATATATGCCGCAGAAAGCCAAAAACGAGCGGCTTTCGCCCAAGAAAACGGCTATTTTGATGCTTCTATCATTCCCGTAAGGGATAAAAACGGGCTGCTTATTTTAGAAAAAGACGAGTATTTGCGTCCGCAAACAACGGTTGACAGTTTGGCAAAATTGGAGGCTTCTTTTGCAAAAACAGGGCAATTCGGCTTTGACCATGTGGCAATGCTGAAATATCCACAAGTGGAAAGCGTCAAACATGTACATCATGCTGGCAACTCGTCTGGCATCGTAGATGGCGCAGCTTTACTGCT
>JBEEMU010000125.1:0-3774 GCA_041192485.1 Bacteroidota bacterium
AGCCAAAACTGGGAGAAGTTGAAGGAAAAAAAGAAAGAAGTGCTATCTGTTAAAAAAAAATATGAAGAAAAAGCCCAAAAAGCACTTACAACCGATGTTTTTAAACGGTTAAACGACCATAAAGAGCTTTTAAATCAGGCGGCAGTTATTAAAAAAATCTTCGAAAGTACGTTGCGCAAAAAAGAAGAAAAAAAAGAACAAGAAAAGAAAGAAGAAAACCAACCGAAGAAAGAAAATCAGGAAAAACAAGGAAAAAAAGAATCAAGCGAGCCGCAAAAAAAGAGCAAAGAAGAAGCCGAACCCACGCCAAAAATCCCCTCCGAAGAGGAAAAAAGAGCCGCTAAAAAAGAAGCACAAGTTGAAAAACGAAAAGAAGAGCGGCTCCAAAATACACGCGAGCAACGCCAAGAAGAGCGACGAAAAGAGCGTCGAGCAGAACAAAAAAAAGATAAATTTAGTTAAAAAATACCTCAATTTCTATGAGTATCCAATCAGAAACTTCGGCATTAGCCCTCCAAGATATTTTACTGGGTATCGCTGACAGCCTCAATCAGGCACAGAACCACTTGCGAAGCCTGCCGCCCTACGACCAATATGGTCGCCCAAATACGATGTATCAACTGCCGTATTTGGACTTTTCGCTACAGGTAACCTCCGAGTTTGACACTACAACTACTACAAACTCTAACGGAGCGCAAGCCTGCTATCTACGATTCAGACCGGTCACTACGCAAACTGTCACGTCAGATAAAAATCAAATAGTTAGTTCCATTTCAGGGCGCTTTGTGGCAGTTATGCCCAATGAAGGTATGCCACAGGTTATTTTGCAATACGAAAAAAAACGCGCAGTTTTGAATAGCACTAATACGCATTACACCGTTGAAGTAACGGTTCGCTTAACCAATAGTGCCAACGAAAAACTAAGCAGTTCGCGTATTGAATTCAATTTTGACTCCCAAGAATCGATAAAAATCAGTTCACCAATCACATTTAGTACGCCACCTTCTTTTTCTATTAGCGAAGGCTTAACCGATGCAAATGGCGAAATTAAAACCATAATTTCTTTGCCAAAAGCCGCTTATGACAATCATTTTACCTTTATTTTCAAAATAAATTCAGGCACTATTATCCGTTCTATCGCTATTTCAAACTAATTTATGCAAACTATACCACCTTCTTCGGCTAAAAAAATCCAGTTTTCTGCCACTATTTATGACACAAGCAATACTTTAATACCAAATATGAGTTTGGTTATTCAGTATTTCGACACACAAACGAATAAATGGGAGCCTTTATTAAAATCAACTACCGAAAATGGATTATTGTCGGCTGTTTTTGATTTTTCGCCAAGCCCCTCGAAAGCAACAATATTGGCTGCGAAAATCAATCAAATTATTGCCGCAGGTAGTATGCCAACTTTTCGTTTAATCTCGGCAGTTTCCTTAAAATTACCTGTAACAGAATTATTTGCTACTACTTCTAATCTTGCATTGAACCCCGAAAAAACAATGTTTTTAGCTGAATTCGGCGAAATGATATACAATGCAGAGGCAAGAATGGAAAAATTGCCTGCAAAAGAAACTGTAATTTGTGTAACACTTCCTGTCATAGTTTATAAATTAATCATGCAAAATAAAGATATGGCAAAACAATTGGAGCTACAAACACAAAAAGTTAGCGATTTAACTACGCAACTAAAAGCACCTAACCAAGAGCTGCAAAAACGAGATGCAACAATTAAAACACTCAACGATGCAATATTGCAAGAAGCGCAAAAAACAACCGATTTACAAACACGGCTCACGGCAAAAGACGAAATAATCGCAACAAAAAACCAGCAAATACTCGAAAAAGATAAAAAAATTGCAGAGCAAACAACACAAATAATAACCGCCGCACAACCCACCGAAAACACTCGACAAAATACCGCACAACCCATGAACAAAGTGTATGCACATATACTTGACGAAGTGCATACCGTTGCTGCACGCGATACCAATAACCGCTACGCGCTGTCGAGTGTGTCAATGAATTTAAAAACCTTTGTAGAGCAAGATGCTAATGGAAATATGAAACTACAACTAATAGATAGTAAAAATGCAGAAAAAATCAATGGAGCAAGCGTAAGTGAAGTAAAATTAGAGGTAGCAACCAACAATCAGCCAGCAATGCCAAACACAGGCAAAATACCGAGCATATTAGGGCTAACCGAAAGTGCAGTAAGAAGCGTATTGCAGTCGATTGGCTTGCAGCTAAACCCCGTGTATCAATCCACCGAATTAAGCGCAACCGATAAATACAGCATCGGGCAAGCCTTTAAGCAAAGCCCAATAGGAGGCGACTCCATCGGAAAAACGCAAACAGTAACCGTCATTTTTGCTAAAAGCAGTAACGAATTTAACTAATCAACGAATTTTTAAGTAATTAACTCTTATTTACACGTTTTTATAAATAGAAAAACAAAGTATGGCAAACAATCCACTCGATTTCATGAAAGATGCGATGTCGGCACCACTTGGTAGCCTTATTGCATCAATAGGCGCAGGCGTAGCCGAAGCGCAAGCCGCCCTCGATGCCGGTTCATTAGCGCAAACCCTCGCCATTTACGACCATGAAAACAAAGACGAGTTATTAGTTTTGCTCCGAAATATCGGCTACCAACCCACGTTTTATGTAATACCCGAAACGGAAGTAGAGGCTAATATTTCTATATCACTATCCATCAATAACGAATCGACGCAAAGTGGTATCTTACCAACCGACAACCTACCGCGAACCCGCGTGTACGCAACGCCCATAAATGCGTCAAATAGCAATAAATTCAGCCTCGCCCTAAATGCAAGTGCCAAACTTAAATTTAAAATAGTACCTGTGCCGCCGCCTTCCGAAATGGCAGATATTCGCATTATACCTACCTTTTTGGGCAAAAAATGGAGCGAGGCAAAAAGCCTACTCGCTCAACAAAACCTAAATTATACCCTGAAAACAGGCTCACCAACCGACGATGCCTTCGTCGTAAAAACGCAAAGCGTGGCAGGCGGAACTGTCGCAAAAATAGGCGACTCGATAGAGTTCTTTTTAGGGAATTAGGAATGAGGGAAAAATAAGCAGGAAGCAATACAGCAAGAAGCGCAGGAGATTGTCTTAAAAGATGAAAATGTACCAAACTAATGACTGGGTGCGTTCAGAGTAAGCACCTGATTATTTCTTACTGGCAAGAAATGAAGGCTCTACAGGTGTTCATCTTGTCTTTGCACTCTTTTTTTCGGACTATTTTTTGCGCCAAATATTTTGTATTGCTTCATGAGTAAAAAACAAAAAAATATTGAAGTAATTACGCAGTAACCCTTGTTTTCTATGAGGGTTGTTGTATCTTTGCGTTTGAAAATCATAAAAATAAACTTATTATGAAATTTGCAGACGTAAAAAACGATATTGCTTTTCGCAAAATATTTGGTAACGAAAGCCGAACCGAAACTCTTATCTCTTTCCTTAATGCTATTTTAGGCTTTGAGGGGAAAGATAGAATTGTGTCTGTAACTATCGTAAACCCTTATCAATTGCCGAAATTAAGAGGCGGGAAAGTGAGCATTTTAGATGTTCGCGCTACCGACCAAAAAAAGCAGCAGTTTATTGTAGAAATGCAAGTAGCCGAGCAAGATGGTTTTGCCAAGCGCGTTTTGTACTATTTAACAAAAAGTTATACTAGCCAAATTCGCCGCGCCGACCAATACCGTAAACTAAAACCTGCTTTTTTTATTGGTATTTTGAGTA
>JBEEMU010000126.1:0-4265 GCA_041192485.1 Bacteroidota bacterium
GAGTGCAACGGGCGGCTCGCTACCCATTCATCGACTACTACTGGTCGCGGTGGTATCAGCCTACTCCGCCACAAGAAATTGCGCATGGCGAAAGCGTAACCGATGCCGAAGGAAAGTGTAAAATTAGCTTTCTCGCCATTCCCGACAAATCAATCGACCCTGCTACAAAGCCACTTTTTGATTATTCGGTTGTTATCGACGTAACGGATATTACAGGCGAAAGTCATTCGTTTACGCAAAATGTATCGGTTGGATATATTGCACTTTTGGCAAATGTCACTATTAATGATGTTATAAATAAAAATGAAGAAATAAAAATTCCTGTTTCTACAACAAATACAAATGGTGTTTTCGAAGCGGCAACTGTCGATATTTCTATTTCGCAATTAATAAGCCCGAAAACGGTTTTCAAAACGCGGTATTGGGAACGACCCGATAAGCAAATTTTGGCGAAAGTCGAATTCTCCGCGAACTTCCCGAATATTGCCTACGAAGACGAAAATGAAATGGTAAAATGGGAGCTTGGCAAACAAATTTTTAATAAAAGTTTGAATACAAAAGACGCTAAACAGGTGGAAATTCCGAACTTGAAATCGCTAAAAACAGGCTCTTATGTACTAACGTTAAAAACACAGGATAAATATGGCGAGAAAATTTTGCTTAAAAAATATTTCACCCTGGTTGATTACACCGAAAAACAACTTGCTGTAAACGATTTATTTTTTCATAAAGCCGAAGCCCGCAATTTATCCCCAAATAAAGATATTTCTACTACTTATTTTGGGTCTAAACTAAGTGGCAAAATATTGTATCGCTTAGAAGAAAATGGAAAAATAACCGATACTAAATGGTTGGATTTGAGCGGGTTAAATCATTTTGCAAACACGATAAAAGAAGCACACCGCGGCAATAATAGCAGTTATTATTTGGTCGCTTTCGCTAAAAACAGAATGGAAGAGTTTTCGCACACCTACCAAGTACCCTGGGATAATAAAGACTTGAAGATAAAGTACGAAACATTTCGCGATAAACTGCAACCTGGCGCAGACGAAGAATGGCGCATACGCATAAGCGGCGCAGCAGGCGATAAAGTTTTTGCTGAAATGTTGGCAACAATGTATGACGCATCGTTAGATGAATTTGCAAAAAACAGCTATGGTTTAACCCTTTTCCCTACTCACAGCGCATTATATGCCTTTACTACACCTAGTTATAGCAGCAGCAGCACCTCATTATACGAAACAAACGACTGGCAAACGCGCTACGAAAACCGCTTTTTCAGAAATTATAGGCAACATAATTGGTTTGGGTTTCCCTTTGGAAATGGGTTTAGAAATAGAGCAGTAATGGCATTGGCAATGCCTACAACCGAAAGCTCGCCTGCCTCTGCTTCCGAGCCGATGAAGAAAAATGCAGAAAGCCAAACAAAGGTAGCTTATGTAGCGGATAGCGTCAGAACGTTTACCCCCGAAGGAGCTTCTTACGGCTGGTCGGGCCTTGCTGTGAATGATGCGGTGGCAGGAGGCACTTATAATATGACGGTAACAACACAAAATGGCGGCATAGCATCGGGCGCGAAAACACCGCTACCGCCCGTAAAAGTGCGCACAAACCTCAACGAAACCGTGTTTTTCTTTCCGAACTTGATGACTGATGCGAATGGCGATATTTTAATAAAATTCAAAATGAATGAAGCCTTAACACGTTGGAAGTTCTTAGGCATGGCGCACACAAAAGACTTAGTATCAGCAACTACTGAAAAAACGATTATCACGCAAAAGGACTTGATGGTTATCCCGAATCCGCCGCGTTTTTTCCGCGAAGGCGACGAAATTGAGTTTATTTCTAAAGTAGCGAATTTAAGCGATAAAGCCCTTACGGGAACAGCAAAATTAGAGTTGGAAGATGCTATTACAGGGAACCCTGTTTTGAAAAATTTACTAATTAGTAAAAATGATATTGAATTTACGGCAAATTCCAAACAATCTACGGCTGTTTCTTGGAAACTCAAAATACCAAGTGGCTTTACAACACCCGTTCTTTGGCGCGTAATTGCTACCGCAGGGGCGTTTAGCGATGGCGAAGAAAACGCCTTACCAGTTCTTACAAATAAACAAATGGTCGTGGAAACGATGCCTTTGCCCGTTCGCGGCGGACAAGAAAAGACCTTTGTGTTTAAAACATCAAACGCGCTTGCTGCCGAAAAAGAGAGTAAAGGCGGTGTAGAATCGCTAACGGAAGGCATTAGTAATAAGACGTTTACCCTCGAATTTACCGCAAATCCAGCGTGGTATGCGGTGCAATCCTTGCCGTATCTGATGGAGTATCCGTATGAGTGTACCGAACAGGTTTTTTCGCGGTATTATGCGAATAGTTTAGCGTCGAATATGGCAAACAGCCACCCAAAAATAAAAAAAGTATTCGATGCGTGGAAAGGAACCGATGCAATGAAGTCGAATTTGAGTAAAAACGCGGACTTGAAAACGGCATTGCTCACCGAAACGCCTTGGGTATTGAATGCGCAAAGCGAAGAACAACAACGCAATAATATTGGCTTGTTATTCGACCTCAATAAAATGGGCAGTGAGCAAGCTGCCGCCTTGAAAAAATTGGAAGAACGCCAGTTAAACAATGGCGGTTTTGCTTGGTTTACAGGCGGGCGCGACGATTGGTATATCACACAATACCTCGCGGAAGGCTTCGGACATTTGAAAAAGCTGAACGCCTTAGACGGCAAAACAACCGAAGAAAATACGGACATGGTGAAAAAAGCCGTTTTGTATTGCGATAGAGAATTGGTAAAAAATTATGAAAATTTATTGCTGCGCGTTTCGCGAAAAGAGGCGAAATTAGACGAAGATAATTTGGGCGGCATGGAAGCACACTATTTATATGCTCGCTCGTTTTTTACCGAAATTCCGCAAGACGAGGCTACTAAAAAAGCCGCCGATTACTATTTGGCGCAAGCCGAAAAATACTGGCTGAAAGACGCAGAATATAATCAAGGAATGTTGGCACTAGCAATGTATCGCAAAAACTCGCAGTCAAAAACGGCGCAACTCATCGTAAAATCGTTGAAAGAACGCAGCTTGAATAGCGAGGAAATGGGAATGTATTGGAAATATCCGACAGGTTATTATTGGTATCAAGCGCCGATTGAAACACACGCTTTGCTCATTGAGGTTTTCGATGAAATAGCAAAAGATGCCGTTGCCGTCGACGACTTGAAAACATGGCTCTTGAAAAATCGCCAAACGAATAGTTGGAAAACCACAAAAGCCACAGCATCAGCTTGTTACGCGCTTTTGCGAACAGGCAGCAATTGGCTATTAGAAGACAATAATCCGGCTATTCAAGTAGGAAAATACACCATTACTTATAATAGCAACACCACTGCAACAAATACTGCACCTACGAAAAATGTGAAAACGGAAGCAGGAACAGGCAATTTTAAAACAAAATGGACAGACAACGACATCACGCCTGATATGGCGACGATTAAAGTAAAAAATAATAATAAATCGGTGGCATGGGGCGCTGTTTACTGGCAATATTTAGAAGAATTTTCTAAAATAAAAACCTTCCAAGCAACGCCGTTAAAAATCAAAAAGACGATTATCCGCAGTGAAAACACCGATTTTGGAGCAAAAACAATAGAAATAAAAGCAAATGACGTGCTGAAAGTGGGCGATAAAGTGCTTATGCGTTTGGAAATCAGCGTCGACCGCGATATGGAATATGTGCATTTGAAAGACGGCCGCCCTGCTGGTTTCGAGCCTTCAACGGTGCTTAGTTCGTATAAATGGCAAGGCGGATTAGGTTATTATCAAGAAACTCGCGATGCTTCTTCCAATTTCTTTTTTGGCTATTTGCCAAAAGGAAGCTATGTGTTAGAATATCCGCTTACGGTGCAACACAGAGGCGTATTTTCGGCGGGTATCGCTACGGCGCAATGTATGTATGCTCCTGAATTTACGGCACACACAGAAGGTATTTCAGTTATTGTTAAGTAGAAACTTATAAAATATACGGGATCAAGCCCTTTTTTCAAGGTTTTGGTTCCGTATATTGCTAAAAATAGCGTATCTTTGTCCCTAAATTTTATAAATTTTTTGAACATGGTACTCATAGCTAATCCCATATACGATGTTGTATTCAAGTATATTTTAGACGATGCTGTTATTGCAAGAGAGTTGCTGTCAACTATTCTTGGGGTAAATATCGTCGAACTCTCCGTCAAGCCGCAGGAAACGCTTGTAAATGAT
>JBEEMU010000127.1:0-2591 GCA_041192485.1 Bacteroidota bacterium
GAGGGGTAAAGGTATAAACAATTTATCTTTTTATATATAAATAACGGTTTTTTATATAAACATTTTTATATATACAATGTTGCGAAATTGTGGCTTTTATTTGTAAAAAAATTTTTTTTTACAAATTTGCCTTTTTCTGACATTTCAAGGGAGTGTTTTGTAACTGTTTAAGGCTTTTTGTTTTTAAACGTAGAGCTGTTTTTAAACGAAGTTTAAATGACAGGCCTAAACAATCACAATATATTAAATAAACAGCCCTAAGATTGTTTATTCAACAATCCTGCCATTTTATTATTTTTTATAAATTTTTTTTTTGCTAAAAGCAATAATCCCTGTTTTTCTGTGCTTTACAAGCGTTTTATTTTACTATTTATACTCGTTTTTAAAACCTTAGTTTCTTTTTTTAGAATAAGATTTTGTTTTGGCTGTATTTTTTATTATTTTCAGAATATTCTATTTATATTTTTTTTACTAAATATTAAAAATAAATATTGGTTTTAAACTGGGATACTGACAACTACTTTTGTTCCGAGGGCTTGCTGGTGTTGATTATACAAGTCGGTGTATTGCACAATGATACTCGCATTTCGCCCATGATTGAGCAGCTCTAAGCGTTTTTGCGTGGCAGTTGTAGCAAACGAGCGGTGTTCGGAGTTTGTTTTGCGAGCTTGTTTGATGGCCATTGCTTTTACGCGCCCAATTCCGTTATCAGTGATAATGCAAATTAAGCGGTCGGTTGTTTCTTGATAAAAAGAAATGTGCAATCTTTTTTCGCCTTCGCGGTGCAGCAACCCGTGCTTGATAGCGTTCTCAACATAAGGTTGCAAAAGCATAGACGGTATTTTCAGGTCGGCGGCGGCAACCGCATCGGCTACTTCTATTTTGTGTAGAAGCGTGTTATCAAAGCGCAAGTTTTCGAGTTCCAAATAAAGTTTCAGGGCGTTTATTTCGTCGGCTAATGGCACTTCTTTTTGCTGCGACATATCGAGCGTGTAGCGCATCAAATCGGCGAATTTGCCTAAATATTCGTTCGCTAAGCGCTTTTCATTCAATAAAATATACTCTTGAATAGAGTTGAGCGCATTGAAAATAAAATGCGGATTCATCTGCACTTGTAGCGTGGAAAGTTGCGAGGTGCGTAGGTCTTGCTCAATTTGGCTATTGCGCAAAGCCAAAATGGTTTCTGACTTTAAAATGTCAAATCGCCAGCGATAAATGCCGTAAATAGCGGCCACAATTAAGATGAGGTAGAGCTGATAAGCCCACCACTTGCGCCACCAAGGGGCTAAGACCTCTATATGTAGGGTCGCCATTTTTTCGCTTTCAAGCCCGTCTTCATTCACGGTATAAACTTCAAAATCGTATTTGCCCATCGGCAGCGATGGGTAACGCGCAAAACTGACGTGGCTATCGACAACCGACCATCGGTCGTTCAGTCCGCGCAAACGATAGTGGTAATTGAAATTGCCTCGACTCCGGAACGCCAAGCCTTCTATGCCAATGGTAATATCATTTTGGTCGTAGCCCACCACTATTGTTTGGCACAAAGTAGTATCGCGCTCATTGATAGCAATGCGGTTGATATGCACACTTGGCGGCGTTGTATTTTTAGTCGGCGTGTTTTCGGGAAACGATTGCAAGCCCTTTGGGGTCGTAATCCAGATAGTATGCGTTTCGGGTATATATTCTATATCGCTTATTTCATTGGAAACCAATCCGTCGTTTCTGTCCATGATGCCCGTTTGAAGGCTGTCTTTTGGGTTTATAGCGATGAATTGCAGCCCGTTATTGCTGGCTATCCAAGCCCGTGTATCGGTTAGCAAAATAGCTGAAATAGTATTGTTTATCAATTTTAAGGGCAGGCTCGTCGTGGTGAAATGAGCGATTTCCTGCATTTTTGTATTCATAATATACAAACCGTCTTTCACTGTGCCGCAATATATGCTCCCGTTTTTGGCCACAGCTAAACTGCGAGCAATAATCGGCTGTTTATTTTTATCGAGAATGGTATCTATTTTACTCGTTAAAAAGTTGTAGGAAAGCAAGTTGTCATTATAGCCAATCAGTAAGGTGTGTGTTGGAGCGTTATAGGCGATAGCGCGGGCAGGTGTGCTGCGCAATAGCTTATTGTCTTGCTTCACCCAGTTTAAAGTAGTGGTGTTTGAGGGTCTAAATTCTTGAAGTTGCTTTTTGCCCTCCGCATCTAAGGCTATCAGACCTGCCGACTGCGACTCGGTATAACTGACTAAATGCGGCGACAGAAACGCCAAATTCCGTAAGAACCCGAAGGTGATATTATTTTTTAGTTGCCCGTTTATGTTTATGGCTTTGGTTGCGGTTTGCGAGATAAATAGCTCGTTTGTGGCTTCATTGGCTTCAAAACTATTGGCATCGCGTGGATTTTCAAAAAGCGTTGTTGTCACCGTTTTCCACGTTTTATCAGTGGCTTTGCGCGAAAAAACGCCCGCTTGCGCATCGCATAAAAAAAGGGTGTTGCCCAACCGCGCCAGATGTCTTGAAAAAATGCCGCGCGGCGTATCATAATATTGAATATTGGTATTTGGAATAACGTATAATCCGTTGCGCGAGCT
>JBEEMU010000128.1:0-3557 GCA_041192485.1 Bacteroidota bacterium
CGGCTAAACGCGATGCGTGTGTTGATGTAGAACAAAGCATTGCCGTAAATGCTGCGAAGCGGTGCGCATTCGCGCGAAGTTAGTTATTTGTTGCGCAGCACTTCGGCAATGCAGCCGTTGGCATCAATCAATCAAACAAACCGCCATACCGCTCACATTCTAAAATTGCACCATGCAAACAATCAGTTTAGAAACCTTAGTCACCTCGGCACACCCGAACGAGTTGTTCCGATTTGTGAACCTACGCAACCCGATTGCGGCGCAAGTAGCACAGGAAAAAGCCCTGTTTTTCAGTTATCGTTGGGACTGGGCAACGGACAATCCTGACCGCTTTCTGCACACCCTGCAAAACATTCGCGCTAACGGGCAACCTTGGACGGATTTACAAGCCGCCGCAACCGATTTCGCGGCAACGCCGAACTATATTAGCGGACTTTGGCAATTAGATAGTAACGTTAATAAATTGCGCAATATTTGCCGTTTTTTAGATAAAAACCGCGACCGGACGAGTTTTGCAAGCGATTTTTCTACGCAATTATCGGACTTGCTTCAGGGGCAAACCGTCGCCGATTTCTTAGCAGACGGCAGCACACATGAGTCGGAATTTTTATTATGGGATAACGTGTTAGTGGCCTTGATTTTGAATAATCCACATGGAATGCTCTTAAATACAACTAAATATTTAACAGCTTTGCATTTGTTAAAACAGTATGCCGATGCCGTAAACGCGCCAAGAAATGACGATTTAATTATTTGGTATAACGCACAACTATTGTTATCCGACTGGGTGTATGAAGTGTTTAGCGCACACGAAAATATAGAAAAATCAACAGCAGATATGAGTTTTGCTGTACCTGCGATACCGGCAAATACGACTGATGAAGAGCTTGATTTTTCATCTGCTGATTTTATCAAATTTGAAGGGGCACTTGCCGATTTATATTTGCACAGTGGTGTTTTAATGCGCTATGCGGATCTTTCGCCTGCTACAAAAACTGTTTTGCAAACACTCGGTATAGACACAAATCCATTTGATTGGAACGTGGCAGAAAAACGACTAAAAGACGCGCTTTATAATAGTTTGCAAGACTTAAATATAGATTTAGCCTATCAAAAAACCAATAATAACGGCGTTTTATGCAACCCACCTTATCAAAATAATTGCGCAGAAAGTAATTGGCAGAAGGTATTTAACAGCCCATATAGTTTTTATCAAAGCGCGTTTATTGGCGATTTACACAAAACCGTTTCGCAACTAATCAACTTCGATTTAGGCGAAATTGCACACAATGAAGCGGTACTAAAAGGCGAAACAAAACGACGCGTTTTTACCCGTTTAGACCGCACCGAGCTAACAATGACAACGGATTCGGAGCATTCAGAAGAAAAAGAATTAGACACGACAACCGACGACCGTTTTAGCATGGAGCGTGAAACAAGCGCGGTTTTGAGCGAACAAAACAACCTTTCGGCAGGTGTGAGTGTGAGCGGCGAGTATGGCGTTCCTGCAACAGGCTCGGTCAGCGCATCGGCTCATTTAGATTACAGTCAAAGCAGTTCGCAGGAAAATAGCAGCCGCGAAGCTACGCAGTTTTCTCGTCAAGTAACATCGCGTGCCGTTAGCCGAGTAAAAGACAGGGTGCGAACAACTAAAAGTTTGCGTGTGATTCACGAGGTAAAAGATGAAACAGAACACTCGATTGTCAATTTTTCAGATAAGTTCGATACTGCACACATCAATGGCGTATATCGATATATCGATAAAATCTATTTGAATCGAATTTTAAATTATGGAAAACGCCTGATGTTGGAGTTTATGATACCCGAGCCTGCCAATTATTTTTTATTCTCAAAACTCAATCGACCGACTGCAAAGCCTGTTTTACAGCCGATTGCTCCGCATAAAATAAAAGGACCAGATGGTAAGAAATTGGCGAATTTCCATCAAATTACAGAAACTAATTACGTTTTTTGGGCGCAATTATACGGTGCATCCGATGTTGCATTGCCGCCTGCCGAAACAAAAATAGTAAGTACCACCACAAACGGCACGAAAACAACGGTTGATACTTGGTATTCGGGCAGCATAGAAGGGTTAAGCGTTCCCGAAGGCTATGAAGCAACATACGCTTTATTGGGGGCTGTTTTTAGCTCTGTTTCTGTTAATAATAATGCTTGTTATATACTTCTTGTTATCGGTACAGAAACCATAAATGTTACACTTGGTGGGGCAGTTGCTACAGCGAAACTTGGGGGTTTGACAGGTAATATTCCTATGACTTATCGAGCGCATACCGATTTTATGGGTTTGAATATTGTAGTTCATTGCCGCCGCACAAAAGCGCATTTGACGGCGTGGAAACAAGAAACCTTCAATAAAATAACAACGGCTTATCAGGCTCGGAAAAATGAATTTGCGGAACAAGAGCGCAGTATGGACGACCTGTTTGGTGGGCAAAAACTAGGTGGCGATAACCCGCTCATCAACCGTGAAACAGAATTAACCGAACTAAAACGCCGCGTAATTGAACTTTATACAGGTCAGCGTTTCGAGAGTTTTTCTGCCGCTATTAGCGGAAATAACACCCCTGCGCCAAATTTTCCCGAAATATTATTTGGAAAAAGCCACGCCGAAGGCAGTATTGTAAAGTTTTTTGAAGAAATTTTTGAATGGAAAAATACAACGTATTCATTTTATCCGTACTTTTGGGGTAGAAAATCGCAGTGGGTGCAGCGGCAAGCATTTACGGATAGCGACCCGATTTTCCAAAACTTCCTGCAAGCGGGTTATGCGCGAGTAGTTGTGCCTGTAACGCCAGGCATGGAGCGATTGTTGATGCTATTTAATTGGCGACCCGAATTAGCCTTGCAAACGGGCGCGTCGATGGTGTGGTCGGTCGGAGTAGAAAACCCGTTACACACGGCGCTTTGCACTGAATTGTATCACGCACATCGCATTGTCAAAGAGGAAGAAGCACCGATAATTGGCAGTTATATAGAAAAAGTGCCGACAAATTTGGTGTATTTGGTAAATGATTTGAAAGTAACTAACGGCGAAATACTCCCCGAACTACCAAAATACCCGAAATTATTGGACGAAACCTTAAAACCTTTGGCAGAAAACAGTTGAAACGATGGAAAATAGCATAAAAAACCTCGATTTTCATGGGTATCGCACCGTTTCGCCGAGTTTATTCGGCGCAACAGTGCGCCCCGCGCTGCAAAACCTGCTCAATATCAACCCGACTTCGGTCGGCAAAACCGTTGTGTTGGAAACCGATGCGGCAACGGGCTTTCTGACCTTTCGGCTGCAAGCCGCCTATACGCGCCCGCATTACCGCGCCGCTACTACAAAAGCCGCTGCTGAAAAAGAATGGAGCGAAATAAAAGCGAGTATTCATCGCCGACAAGCAAGCCTGCAAAGCCCCGTTTTCGGCAGAGATGATTAGTTTATTTTATTTTATATATAATTAATTGAATTTATGGCAGATAAAAAGAATTTTATGTGGTGTGCATACTTTTCAATGCCCTTTTTCAATGATTTAACGCCTAAACAA
>JBEEMU010000129.1:0-3802 GCA_041192485.1 Bacteroidota bacterium
GGGCAAATATGAATAGTCGTCGGTAAAACCGACGGAGGATTAATACGCGCTCAAACGCCCCCGACAGGGGCGAACCTATATTTTTTTAGTATAAAGCATTAACTTGAAACACTACTTAGTAGTCAATCCATTTAATCCTGTCGGATTGGTAATACGGTTCGCCTAACCCGATTTTATAAATACGAGTGTTTCGGCGAGTTGGATATTTACCCATTCCATAAAAAAATTTCAATTTTTCAACGGATTGCGAATTGTATGGCTGGCTGAAGAGCCGATAGCCAAAAATCTGATAGAATTAAGTGTAAACACTCTAAGAAACGTGTTTATTTAGCCACATATACTTAAGAAGCCATTTCAACTTGTTTAAATAATTCGGGATAATGCCGTTGCAACATTACCCTAACCCGAAAGGCGATTTCTCGGGGTCTAAAAGGCTTTGCCACAAAATCGTCGATACCATAATGGTAGGCTTCTTCAATTTCTTTTAGGTTATCGCCCGAAGAAATGGCAATAATGGGCATTTTTTCCTTTCGCACCTCGCGAATGTATCGAATGAATTCGATACCGCTCATTTCGGGCATCAGTAAATCAGAAATAATCAAATGGAATGGCTCTTGTTCCTCCATGGCTTGCTTTCCAAGTTTTCCATCTTCGGTAAATACTAACTCTACGCCGTCCATTTTAAGGTGATAGCGGAAAATAGTCAACAATGTTTCGTCGTCCTCGCATACTAGGACTCTTGCAATTTTAGGTATCATTAGGGAAGTAAATTTGCTTAATAGTGAAAAAATTTGTTTGGTGATTTTCTAAGCGACTGCGGCAAAATAAACCATATACGACTACTTAATAGTAGTAGCTACCTATAAAGTACGAATGGTTAATGAATAAAAATATCTCCTAAGTTTTGTATTAGTATTTTTTTAATAGCTTTGATAAGGAGCATATCCAAAATAAAAGCGTGTTTACAATTTAGAAAATGGTTGATAAAAAAGAACGCTGCAAAGATAGCGCAATTTTGTCAAAAAAAATAAATAATTTATAAAAAAAACAATTAAATTACAAATTGTTTTTTTAATGTGTTTTTTTAGCTTATTCTTAGGAGCGTTTCAAGTTAATGCTGTCGGGTTTTATAAGCCATGCAATGTTAAGGTGTAGTAGCACCGTAACATTTGTAGTAGGAAGAAAGGGAAGAGCGTATAGAGCATGGCCATTAACCCGACACGATAAAATTGATAGATTACTAAGGCAATTTTTCTACTTTAAAGCCCACCGATTCTATCATTTGCAAACTATCTATGCGATTATTTTGTGCAATTGTAAAGATGTAGTTGCCTTGTTGCTGAAAATGCACATTTTCTTGAAGGGGAAGATGCACCGAGCTCGAGCCATTCCGCCATTGCCCAGTTTTATCGGCCATTTCTACGGACAGCAAGTTTTTCGTTCGCTTTCCGTCGGGCGATTTTGTAAAAATATTGATATAAGCGTTTTCACTCGCAAAATCGTCGGAATGTGTGAGGTCTAAAAATATGGTGTAAAGCGAAGCCGTATCTTCTATTGCTACCTCAAAGTTGAGTGAATCGCGATAAAGCCATGTTTTATTGGCAATCGGATAGTCTTTTTTAAAAATATAATTAGGGCCGCAACTTGTTAGAAGTAGAGCCGAAGTTGCCGCTAAGAGTTGAAATAGAATTTTCTTATTCATGTTATTTTATTTTTAAATTCACGCTGAATGTCCTGATAAGTGCCTACAGAGCAAATAAACAGGGTTATCATTACCCCAAAACGCTCTATTTTTTCTGGTTTAAGTGGGCAATTATTTATATACTACTACTTAATGTTGTAGAAATATCTGTTTTGGCGGCTTGTATGGCGGGTAGAATTGCGGCTAAAAAGCCGATGGACAAGGCTACGCCGACAATAACAAATTCGCTTGGTAAAAAAAGTTTGCCTGTAAAGCCATAATGCCAAGTTTTACTAAAAAGCCAACTAAGCGAATGAACGGCGAAATGCGCCAGTCCTAAGCCGACAATCGTTCCGCCTAAAGCCATAAACAAGCCTTCGATGATGATGCTTCGGAACAATTTGCTGCGCGACGCGCCCATGACGCGCATAACGGCAAGCTCGTAGCGACGCGCTCGTAGCGCGTTGAACAAGGCAATAAAAACGCTAAATGCAGAAACGATAGCTATCAAATAAGCCAGCCATTCGAATAATTGGAAGCCGCTGCCCATCAATTGGTATAAACGAGCGGTTTCCATGACGGGCGAAGCGGCTTGCATCGGCGTATTTTGATTGATAAGTCGCGGCAAATTGAGGGCGGTTAGCGAGCTTTTATTTTTATAAAAAACGAGTAAAGTCGTTATTTCGCGTTGCAAATCGTCGGCGGAACGCACACTATCGGGGGCGAGTTCTGCGCCTTTTTCGGCGGTGTTTTCGTGGCGGTGCATGGCCCAAACACTTGCCACACTTGTCAGCACGAGTTGGTCGAGGACGGTTTCGGTCGGAGCCAAGATGCCCATAACCGTATATTGATGCTCCTTGTGTTCGTCACCTTCTTCGGCGATGCCATGCGCACTCACTATTTTATCGCCCAATTTTAAGCTTGCCTCTTGCGCAACCGTGCTGCCTATTGTTACTTCAAAATCTTTGTCCCATAAATAGCCTTCTTTCAGTCGAGCGTGGTATAAATCGACGTAAGCATGGTTGGTGCCGCAAATTCGGAAGCCGCGATACGAATCGCCAAGTGCTTGCGGAATCGTTTTAGCTACCGAAGGGTGGCGCATTAAAAAGCCTGCGTCGGCTATTTTTATATTGCCCGTCGGCACATCTAAATGATAAATACTCGACAAAATAAGCTGCATCGGGCTGCCTTTTGCCCCTACAACCAAATCGATGCCTGCCAAATTGCGGTCAAATTGTTTTTCGAGTTGATGGTTGAGTAAAAATAAAAATGTAATCAGCCCCACGCCCAGCGCGAAAAGCACGACCGTAAGTGCCGCACTTAATGGGCGCGACAAGAGGTTTTTGTGTGCTAAATAAAACAAATTCATTTTTATCGATGGTTTAGGAATGGTAAAGGTAATTTGGTTCGTTTTACTCGTGTGCGTAGCACATTCAAGTGAATAAAATGCAATTTTGGATTGTATTTTAAGCGCACCTGCGGCAAAATAAACGCTATTATAAACACCTCAAAACGTTGTATTTTACAGAGGTTTAAAATAGTGATTATCTATACTCTACTACTTATGTAACTGTTTAGGTGGTTTGTTGTCTGAAACGCGGAGCTATTTTTTAAACGCAGTCTTTCGCAGAGTTACCGCAGCTTTTCGTAGAGCCTATGTTACAAAAAAGAGCGTACAAGAGGTGTTTAACCTTCGTTTAAACCGCATACTTGAAAAGTCTAATGTCTAAAATTTAACAGTCTAATGTCTAAAAAAAGCTATCCTGCCCAGTTTTCTCGGTCAAGGCTTCGGTATAAAATGGCTTCTGCCAAATGCTCTATTAAGATGTTGTCGGTGCCAGCGAGGTCGGCGATAGTGCGCGAAACCTTCAGAATACGGTCGTAGGCGCGAGCGGAAAGCTGCAGTTTCGTCATCGCCGTTTTTAATAATAAGCCGCCTGCTTGGTCTATTCGGCAAATTTCCTGCACCTGTCGGCCGCTCATTTGCGCATTGCAATAAACGCCGTTTTTGCCTGCAAACCGTTTGTTCTGCACTTCGCGCGCTTTTGCTACCCGTTCTGCCACCGTTTCAGAGGTTTCGCTTGTTCGTTCAAACGACAGCAACTCTTCGGTTTTTACAGG
>JBEEMU010000130.1:0-3434 GCA_041192485.1 Bacteroidota bacterium
TCGGGCGCAATGACCACGAGCGAGGCGGATATCGTGTTTTCTATTTCAAAATCAATTGAAGTATCTTTTTTGGTTGTGGGCAAAATATCGTCGTTAAGAACTTGAATATCGTCGAAATCAACGATATTTTCTGCATTCTTCTCAACGGATTCCTCGTCTTCAATCGGCGGCGTGACAAAAGAAGCGGCTGTGCGCGGCGACTCTGCCCGTTCAGGGCGATTTACGGCAACAAATGCATCGTCGAATCGCATTTTCAGCTGCGTGTTCAGTTTCTTCTGGTTTTCCAATTCGCGCTGCAAGGCTGTAATTTGCTGTTCCAGAACCTGCGAATTTGGCGAATTAGGGGCGTCATTTTCGCCATCAACCCGCTGATTTTTGCGGACTTTCGCTTTGTTTTGCTGCCAGAAACGCAGCGCAACCGCGCCTGCTAATACGCCGAGCAAAAAGACAATAAAATAGTTAAAAAACTTCGCAATAGCCGTATCCGAGGTTTCCGTTGCGTTCTGAATTGGGTCGGGTGCGGTGCTTGTTTGTCCGCTTGTTGGCGGCGGCGTAGGATTGTTTGCGCCAACAAATCGAGCATCTACTTCTACCGCTAATTGTTTGGTAAAATCGGGGAATGTCGGTTTATTGCTTGCAAAATCGGCCAGTTTGCTGCTTGCAAGATAGCCTGTAATCAGACCTGCGAGCTGCGTTCCGTTCATGCCCGCCCTATACGATAGCTTCATACTATCCGTCATTTTGAATATTTTTGCATTTTTACCTAAGTGATGCCCCGCAAAAAAGCGTTGCAAATTAGCGTCAGTTCCGCCGTCGGCATTGCAATTGCACGACTTCATAAAATCGGCTTGCAAAACGGCATCTTTCGTATTTTGTACCGAATATTGCGCAATTTTACAATTCACATATTCCACCGTATTGTAGTAGCGCGTCTTCTGTGCGTCGCTTACTGGAGCAGTTTCGGGCTGTTGTTGCGCAAAAACGTTACTTGCGCCGAAGCCGCAGAGTAAAAATAAAAGAAGTAAACGTGTATTCATTTTTATAGTGTGATTGATACTGTGCTGATGATACTGTGCTGATGATACTGTTGAACCTATAATATTTTCGAAATCTTATAGGTTTGGGGTTAGCCAGCAAGCAGATGATTCCATTTTTTAATTCAAACTCAAAAACGTCAAAGTTTTAGGACAAAGGTACGGCAAATTATTGGATAGCAACCTACTTTCTACAAACATTTCCTAAGTATTTCCGCTTCATTCCTAAAAAAGGTCTAAAACAATTCGGGGCGATATTCAAAGTGCATGGTATCGTAGTGATACCATTTTCCGCCCCATATAAAGTGGTATTTTTCAAATATCTCCACTATTTCTATCGGAATTTTGTTTTTATACACAATTCCCGCACTGCCTTCCTTTACCTTTTTGCCCTTCCCTGCCCATTGCCAGTAATTGCTGAAGCCCGTATTTATATCAATTGCTATGCCAAACGAGTGCATACTCAAGCGTTTTGTTTGCGCGATGATGCGCCATTTGAAGGTACCGCCGGGTTTTACTAAATACTTTTTTAGGGCTGGCTTGGTAGCAAGTTCGGCGGCAATCGCTCGCAATTTCTCGTCGACACCGTTGATTTTTGTCACTTTCAGTTTTGTACCGAACCAATCGACATCCGTCAAATTTTTCGCCACTTCTTTTGACGAATTGCCGTACATTTTCTTAAAAAAAAGCTCGTTTCGCACCCGACCAGGGTCTTCATTTTGCGCAGGCACACCCGACGGGCTTCCTGTATGATAAGGCGTTTTGAGCTGGTCGGCAAGGTCAGCATTATCTAATAATTGCAAATAATTGCTCGGCGTTTTGCCGTCATCAAAAGGCATTCGAGTGCCGTCTTTCCAAAGCAAGGTATTGCCGTCTGCTCGGGCTAAATACTGCGGGTAAGCCGCAATAAGCTGCTGAATAGTTCCGTTTGGTGCAACGTTTGGCACAAAAAAAGGAGTTCGCCCCTCTCCTAAGTAGTAGTATATAAATAATTGCTCACTTAAGCTGGGAACAATAGGGCGTTTTGGGGTAATGAGAACCGTGTTTATTTTGCTGTAGGCACTTATTTGAGAAAATAAAAGGCAGATAATCGTAAAAAACAAACGCATAAGATAAATATTTGATAAATTTTAGAATTGCCTGCAAAGGTAATTATTTTTTACGTTTATAGGCCTTTTAATTAAAAAGAAACAATTGACTGATTAAAATAAATAAAAAAATTGCTTACACGGGATAGCCCGTATAAGCAATTTTTATTCTCGATTGTTGAATAGCTTTCACTTTCTAAGTAGTAACCCGAATGCCCTATCGGGCGTTCACTGCAATGACGGATTTTCCCACATATCAAACTAAAACCTAAGCGAACAGGGCTAATATATCTTGAAAATTATAATATCATAACTCGTTGATTATCCGTGCATAAAAAGCTGTTTGTCAGAATAAAAGCAAGTTTGGCTTGCTTTTATTTTGTTCATGTTAAATTTTTCGTACAACGCGCTGCGTTGAACTCAAAATTTGCCTTGCTTCGTGCCAAAATCCTTCTCAAAACCTGCCCAAGTTATCATTTACACGCTCCTTACCTCAAGTCCACTATTTTCACGCCTGGGTATTTTGTTTTATCAAAGGCGAAAACGGTGTCGGCTAAAACGGCGGCGGCCAAATTATTCAATTTGAGGGTATAACGTGCGCCGCTTTTTTCAAACACCTTCAATGAAGTCATTTGATTATTGGTTTTATCGACCGTGACGCGCACTTTTGAATACTCATTAAACCCTTTTACGGGTTTAAATTCGATTTTTTGCACCGTTTTGCCCGCTTCTACATTCTCGCCCATCAAGGCATAAATGAATTCTTTTTTATTATAAATATTAAGCAAATCGGCGGGCGACGACATTCCGCTTTCGTCCACATCGGAAGCCGACGAAATCTGCACTTCCTTTGTTTTTTTCAAATAAGACCAGCGCGTTTTGCCATCGCAAATAAAATCGCCTTCGGGCATTTCGATGCGGTATTTGATGCCTTTGATAAAAATTTTGCCTTTTTTATCTTTTGCTCGCTCATTCCCGAGTTCGGTTTCTACCACAAAATCGGCTTGAAACCCACCGAACGCTTCGTAAGTTCGCTTCACTTTCTCGAGTACTTCGCGGGCTTTCGGGTCTGACTGCTCCTGCATGGGCTTCACTTGTTTGTTTGGCTGCGCAAAAGCGGTATTTACACCAAAAAATGCGGTAATAGCCATTAAAATAATTTTTTTCATACGAATGATTTAAATTGATGTGCGGTGTGGGAAAAGTAGAAATGTATAAAATATGATGTATCATGTCGTATGATATTGCCTATCATTTAACAGGGCTTCAAAAGCGTAGGTATTTATACACGGCTGCTTATATAAGTAGTAGA
>JBEEMU010000131.1:0-4986 GCA_041192485.1 Bacteroidota bacterium
AGTTGGCAGCAGCGACCAAAAGGTAGTAGTATTTGGCGCACCTATATGCACTGCCACCTGGGTATTTGGTCTGCAAGTTACTACTTCAAACGTAGCACTTGCGGTACACGTTCCGTAAATACCCGAGTCGGTAACTGTCACCGTATAAATACCGATAGCGTTTATCGTTGTGCTGTTATTTGTGTCGCCATTACTCCATTCGTAGGTAAACATAGCGCCACCATTAGCACCAATAGCATGAGCAGCACTACTTGCGTTACTCGATAGAATGATAGCATAGCCTGCATACACATTGACACCTGTGATAAAAACAGTAGGCGGTTGATTAACAAACGTATTTGCTGTGCTTGTGCAACCGTTACTATCTGTTGCCGTCACAGTATAAAGCGCACCCGTTTGCACCGTTAGCGTGGACAGGTTTTGGCCTGACTGTCCTGTATTCCACGCATAATCAAGCAGTGTTGCAGGCGTAACAGAAATATCTGTATTGCCTACGGCACACGGGTCGGCTACGTCAATGCTGACTGGTGTAGTCAAAATCGGTGTTACGGTTATGCTTGTAGTAGCCGTAACGCCCGTACAAAAAGTAACCGTAACGGTATAAGTAGTAGGCGAAGTAGGGCTAACCGTTATAGTATGTGTTAGTTCACCCGTACTCCAACTAAAGCCGCTGCCTGTGTTTACATGAAGCATTGTAGGCTGACCTAAGCAAGGGGTTCCATTCATCAGAATAATAGGCGGAATAGTGTTTTCATTAATTTGCTGCGAACCCTCTACTACACAGCCATTCAGTTTTAGATAATGGTAATAAATCGTGTAGTTGCCATGTCCAGCAACGGGTGTGAGGACATTATTAAGAATATCATCGCCTGTAAAAGTAATCGTTGGAATGGTAATATTTGCATCAAGCGCAATAGCCGTACCTGCCTGAAAGCAGGTAGGTAGCGTAAAAGGCAAGCCTCCGTCATCTTCTTCCAACGAAATATCATCGATATAGACATAAAATCTTAAAACATTCGTCGTAGGGGAAGGTACTAAAAGGTGATGATTGGTAGTAATAATCAAATTATGCAAATCGGGTGCTGCGCCGCTTGTAGGCGTGTAGGTAAAGACGGCTTGATACTCGTCCCAAAAGCCATTATTATTAATAGGAATGATGGCAGAAGTTCCAAAAAATTGAATCAACGTATTATTTTGCAAATTATCAAAATTTCCCAAAACGTCGGGTGAAATAGTTTGTGGTGAAGCCGCAACTATCAATTGCGGAGGCGAAGTACTCATTGACGTAGCAGCATGAAATTTAATACGATAACTCACGCCCGCTACTAAAGGCGTGGTTAGTGTGGTTTGCATCGCTTCGTCCCATACCAGCGTTGGTCTATCTTCACACACAAGCCCCATGTAGGCAAAATTTGTTACGCCTGTAGCCGTTTGATTATAAGGGAACGGGTTTATGGCATAATAGCCCTGCTGCCCGAATGAAAAAAGATTAGCAATAGGACAATTAAGTTGGTAAGCGTCAGGTGTGCCTTGCAGCGCATTCCAGCAAGCAGGCGGCGATTGTTGATACCAAGGTCCGCAATTATTTCCTACCTCAAAGCCGCTATTTGCTACACGATTGCAGGCAGTTATGCCGCAACTTGGGCTATTTGCCGCAAACACATAAATAAAAACGTAAGTAATATTGCCTTTTCTACCTGTGCTTGAAATAGGAATATAGCGTATTAAATGCAAGCCCGTAGCGGCAGGGTTATAGGTAAAACCTTGCCCAGTTTGTGCTGTAAACGCGCCTGTGCCGCTTATCACTTCGTAGCAAGACGCAATATCTGTATTGGTGTCATTGCTCAAAATATCGTATATCGAGATAGCAGTACCCAAACTTGTGGTATAACTATAAGTGCCTGTACTCGTGGTATTAATTCCATCATTGTAGCCTACAGGGCGGCGGTCGGTACACGCACTTGTTGCACCATAACTGAATGGTAGTTGTTCTACGCTGCTTGTGCCATAACTATCGAGTACTTCGTAGCCCAAATCGCATAAAACACTGCGCTCTTCGGGCTTAAGGTAATGTTTTTCATAGTGTTGCCCAAAACCGTTACTATTACTCATGACAAAATATAAGTCGTTTTGTGCCGCATGGGTTAGCGATTCACATTCATCTTCAAAATGGCTTAAACTACTGCCACGAGCATAACAAGCTGGATTATACACCTCTTGTCGCTGTACCGTCGAGTTGTTATTATAAACGATTGCAGTGTGGCAATCGGTTGTATTTGGGTCGGGCATGGTTATCCCACAAATGCCATTGCCCAAGTTATTAATCAAATTGGTATCATACAGGTTATCATACATTTCGCTATCACAATCATTTGTGCTGCTCAAAAGCGGTATTCCATCAGCAGTTTGCAAAAAAGTATCGTAAAGCGAGTAGTATGTTGGATTAGGGTGAATAATAGATTGGCCATTGCTACTAATCAAGGAGGCAAAACCTAACATATGGGTTACTTCATGAAGCATAACGCTATACATATCTAATTCCGTATTAGTTGGAGGGATTTGAAGGTCTGTATGCCAATTTAAATTAGTGTTAAACGAAATGAGGCCGTGATAAAAATTCAGTCCGCTTATGCCGTTTGTCGTCGTCAAAATAGGTGGCACAATGCCTTGATACGAATCCTTTCCGCCGTTGATAGTTTTCCACACTTCGCCTTCTAAAACACCGCCCGTCGGCGTGTTTAGTAAGGGGTAGGAATACATCGACGTTGCCATTGCCGAAGCATTCGGCGAAGGCGGTGTTAGAACGCCCCAGTCGCTCAAGAAAATATCGACCGTGCCTGTTGCCGTAGTGGGGCGAGGCAGGAAGTCGGAAATATCGGAAAGCACTTGGCACAAAACGGCAACTTGTGCGGTGTGTGTGGTGTAAGCCCCGCCGTTATTGGCAAAAAGCCGAAAATAGCCCGATGTCGCGCAAGCGGGCTGCACGGCAGCTACGGCGTTTCCCGCGCCAATTTGCCGCAAAAAGGCTTGGTTTTGCGGCGTTGCGATGACGATATCGGCAAGTTTGTGCTTGCCGCCGAATCGGTCAAAAACGTTGTCAAATAAGCCAACAGGCGTTACTTGCACGTTCTGCCCCGTCGACACAAACGGTGCGCCGCAAAAAGCGAGGCAAAGCAAACTTATCATCAGAAACCGAGTTGATAACTTAGCGGAAAATGAAAATGCCGGAGGCGCAGCGAAGGCGCAGCGAAGGCGCAGCGAAGGCGCAGCGAAGGCGCAGCGAAGGCGCAGCGAAGGCGCAGCGAAGGCCATTTTGTTAAATTGTTGTTTGATCATGATAAAATAATAAAAGGTAAAAATAGAAGTTGCAAATATAAGACATTATTTTCATATAATTCAATTTTTTTTACTTTTTTATTTGACAATGGCTATGGAACGCGGCAAGAATAAAGAGCCTTATCTTTTTAGGCGACAATTCACATCGTGTAGCGTAGGAGATAGTACACGGATTAAAGGGATTTTTAGACACGGATAAATAAAAGATAGCCGCGTTAAAAGATAAGTTTCAAAATAAAAGCCTATTCTCGATAAATAGCAAAAAAGTCCATTCCCTACATGGTGTAAGGAATGGACTTTTTATTTGAAAACGATTGAAAAACTATTTAACGACTGCTGTAAACTTCACTTCTGTCACAACGGGGTCGGTATTTGCCATGAAATTGGCATCGCCTTTCGTGGGGCCTAAGTCTTTTTCAGTCGTGTCAAAAGTGATTTTAAGAAAGCCTTTTTCACCTGGGCCTACTGCTTTTTTCGAGTAGTCATCTATTTTTGTGCAATCGCAACCGCCTGCGGCAAAGTCGATAGTCAGTGGCATTTTGCCGTCATTGACAAATTCGAAGGTGTGTGACACCTTGGTTCCCTTCTTTAAATCGCCGAAGTCGTGGGTATTGCCCGACATCCACTTAACATGAGCTACGTCCTCTCGTTTTTTTTTTACGCCGAACTCTTCGACCGACTGCATACCCGTTTTTGGCTCTGTGGAAGAGTGTCCGGGTGCTGCTGTAATTGTTTTGATAATAACGCCGCCTTTCAAAATACGGAATTCGGTACGGCGATTTGCTTGGCGACCCGTCGGGTTGTCTTTGCCTTTTTCATCGGCATTCGGTGCCACAGGGTTTGCTTCACCAAAATGCGTCGGAACAAGCTGGGCTGACGGGGTTCCTTTTTTCGTCAAGTAGTCCATCGCTGCTTTTGTACGGCGGTCAGAAAGCACGTCATTATAGTCATTGCTACCGAGAGCATCGGTGTGCGAGCCTACTTCTACTACCCAGTCGGGGTGTGCCGCAAGAATATTCACCACCGTATCCATCGTTAAAGAAGAGACTGGGCGCACGTTCCATTTGTTAAAGTCCCAGTAGATATTATGGAATGAAATGTATTCTTTAATTTCTTTGATTGGCGGCGGTGGTGGTACAGGGTCTTTTGGTTTTACTTGGGCTATTTCAGGTATTTTGACCAATTTCAGCATCGCTGTCATGTTCGTTGGCTTTTTGAAGCCTGCGGTCGAAATCTCGGTACTATCGTTATAATAGCCGTCAAGAGAGCCTACAATTTTGTATTTGCGGTCGATTGGCAACATATTAAAGGTAACATCGTTGCCCATCGGGTTGTTTTTCATGTCGGTTTTTTTGCCGCCGCCAATCTCGATAAGGCGCACTTTTACTTTATTCAACGACACTTTACTGTCGCGGTCGGTAGATGTCACCAATACTTCGTTGGTAAACGGCAAATCAATCGTCCAGATATCGTCGCAGCAAGTTTCCGATTTAAGCGAGTAGCCGCCGGGTCGGTTAGAAACTACATAGCCTTGATAGTCGTTATCGGCAATCGTGAAATACATATCATCAACGCGGGAATTGATGCCTTTACCCAAGTTTTTAGGTGTTTCGGCGGCGGCTCCTACTACTTTTGACGAAAAAATGTCGT